>DATGHL010000053.1 GCA_035308025.1 Candidatus Binataceae bacterium | reverse complement strand
GCCGTGATGGAGCGGATGCGCCGGCTGCGCGCCGATCTCAGCGTCAATGATTCGATCAAGCGCTTCACCGCGCTAGGCGTCGAGCTATTTCATGGGCAAGCCCGCTTCACCGGCCGCGATTGCGTCGAGGTCGAAGGCGCGACGCTGCGTTTCAGCCGCGCGGTGATCGCAACCGGGGCACGCGCGCTCGCTCCGCCGATCGCCGGACTCGCGGAGAGCGGCTATCTCACCAACGAGACCGTTTTCGCGCTGGAAACGATGCCCCGGCGGCTCGCGGTGATCGGCGCCGGACCGATCGGCTGCGAGCTGGCGCAAGCCTTTCGCCGCTTTGGCGCGGACGTCACACTTTTTGAGCTAATGCCGCGTATCCTGCCGCGCGAGGACCCGGATGCCGCGTCGCGTATCGAGCAGGCGCTCGCGTGCGAGGGCGTCGCAGTTCTCACCGCGAGCGATATCGCAAACGTCGAGAATCGCGGCGGTGCCAGGCTCATCCGCTTTACCGGCGAGGGCGTCGCGAGCGAGCTGCTGGTCGATGAGATCCTGATCGGCGCGGGCCGCGCCCCCAACGTCGAGGAGCTCGGGCTCGAAGCCGCTGGCGTCCAATATGGTCCGCTCGGCGTCACGGTCGACAATCGCCTGCGCACCACCAACTCGCGGATTTACGCTGCGGGTGACGTCTGTACCGCGTTCAAATTTACCCACCTCGCCGACGCGATGGCGCGTATCGTTATCCGCAATGCGCTCTTCTTCGGGCGCGCCCGCGTCAGCCAACTGACGACGCCGTGGTGCATCTACACCGATCCTGAGATTGCGCACGTCGGCCTCTCAGCGGCTGACGCCGCACAGCGCGCGATCCCGATTCGCACCTTCAGGCAGGAACTCGCCGAGGTCGATCGCGCGGTTATCGACGGCGAAACTGCGGGTTTCGCAAAAATCCATGTCGCCGCAGACAGTGATCGAATTTTGGGTGCAACTATCGTCGCTAGTCACGCCAGCGAAATGATTTCCGAGTTGACTCTGGCGATCAGCAAAGGCATCGGGCTGGGCGCGCTGGCCGACGTGATTCATCCATATCCGACGCAGGCCGAAGCCATCCGCAAACTCGCCGACGCCTACAACCGCACCCGCCTGACCCCTTTGGTCAAGCGCCTCTTCGCCGCCTGGATGTCCTGGCGCTAGCTGTGATGCTTCTGTGGCCCGGCTGTCAGGGTTGCGCGGACGATTACTGCTCGGCGCGGCGTTGCGTAGCTCGAGCTGCCTGAGACTGTAGCACCCCCGGATGCGCAAGGGCCATGCGCGCGACGACGGTTGGACGACCTAGCGGAACCAAGCCCATTTCGCCCGCTGACTGCTCGACGACCAGATAAACCATCCGGATGGCCTGGATCACTTCGGCGGCTGAACAAGCCGTAAGACCAACGGCGACGGCGCCGAAGGCAATCGCGGCAGCCGCGTAACCCATTAGCGCGGCGCCGCCGGCCGCGATCGTGCTAAGCCACAGCGCGCCCCGCGTCACCGGCATCAGTCGCGCGCGAATCGCGACATGATGTTTCATCCGATTGCCGCTGTGCTCCTCATCCGCGGTCTTGATTTCGACCCGCGTCAGCGCGCCCGGCTCCAGGGTCAGGTCAGCGTCGCTCCAGCCGACGTCGGCAACCGCGGGCCGGCCAACCTTGGTTTGTAGCCGGTTGATCCGTTCGAGCAGGGCCTCACGCGTGATCCAGGCCTCGTTCCAATAAGCGAGCCTTACGCTGCGGCGGCGCCAGGCGATCGTCGGACGCTGGCGCGGCGCGCTATCGATCGTCGCTGGTTGCCGCGCGTTTCGGCGAAAGCGGTAGCGCGCGAGCGTCCGTGACATCGGTCCGGTATAGGCCAGCCACGCGATCAGCGCCCGCGCGCGAAGTCCGCGATGGCATTTTTCCAACGGCGCTTTAGCGGCATAGTAGAGCGCCCAAATCGGGCCGAGCACGAGCATCGCGAGCGCCGGCACAGGGCTGACGCCAAAGCCGATTGAAAGCGCGAGGGCGATCGCCCATCCCACGTTCCATTCCGCCGTCATCGGCATGACCTTGAGTACGCTGAGCGGCGCTTCCGAAACGCGCTGCAACTCCTGCGGACGGCGCGACCAGCCAACCCGGCTCCTGGCGCAGCCCGGAAAAGTCCGCGCGAGACCGGGAATCGTGCCCCGCCAGCGAATCTGCCCCAGCCCATTGAAGCGTTCCGGATATTTCAGAAAGAGCATTGCCTCGGCCTTGCCGTAACCGCGCTGTTGACCGTAGTAGGCCTTGACCGTGTTGCGGCGGAAATGCCAGACGAAGGCCGACGGACAGAAGCCCAGCGTGCGACCCGCGTCGAGCAGCCGCCAGCAGATATCGACGTCGTCGCCGGCCGCGGTGAATTGCGGATCGAACCCGCCCAATTCCAGCAGCGCGGTTTTGCGAAAAACCATGTTGCAGCCCGCGAGATGTTCAGCCCGATCGTCGTCGGTCAGCACATGGCAGGGCGCGCCGGGCGAAGCCGCGGTCGCGGCTTCGACCCATCCTTCCTCGTGCGGCGCATAGTTCGGACCGCCGCAGCCGTCGAAGCCACTTCTGACGATCGCCCCGACCATCAGGCTGAGCCAATGGGGATCGACCACGCAGTCCGAATCGGTATAGGCAATCAACTCGCCGCGCGCCGCCTGCATCCCGACATTGCGCGCGACGCTTAGCCCCTTGTTCGGCTGCCGAATCAGGCGGAACTCGGGAAACTCGGCCGAGATTTCCGCCGTGCGATCGCGCGAGCCGTCATCCACGATGACGACCTCATAGTTCGGATAATCGATCGCCCGCAACGATTCGAGGCAGGCGCGCATCGTGCGATCAGCGTTATAGGCGCAGATCACCACCGAGACCATCGGCGGCGCCACGAAGGGCTGGCTCTCCGCGCTGCTCAGTGCGCGCAGACCCGACCAATCTAACGACGCTGCCGGCCCGGTCGTCGCCGGGACGACGACACCCGCGGCCCCTAGACCGAAGGCGCATGCGATTAACTCGCCTTGCCTATTTTGCCCGGGCAGCCCGTGGCCGAACTCCAGCACTACCGGGCGCGCCTCGGCGAGGTTGTGCAGTTGCACCACGTTAGCGCTCAATTCCGCCGGCCCAAGTGCCGGCAGTTCCGCGTAGATCAGGTCCTCATCGAGGGATGACAAGGCCAGCGTGGCCGGGCGATGCTTCACCGCGATCATTCGCTCCGCATCGACCTGGCGCACTGCCGCGATTAATCTGCCCAGACGCTTGCGCAAGTTCTCGACGCCGCGATGACGCAGATCGTCAGGCTCGACCTGACAATCAATCAGGTAACCCATCAGCGACGGATATCCGCGTAAGATCGTGGCCAGATGAAGAAGCCGGGAACTCAGCGCGCGAAAGTTGCTGTCTGACAACAATTCGTTAGCTGTGACCGTGAACTCGACGAAAAACTGTAATCCACTTTGCGCCGCAATCCCGCTCAGCGCTTCCGCCTGCGACTCAGCCAGGATCAATCCCGTCGTGTGCGCCTGAACCATATCGCCGAGCCGTTTGCTCAGCTCCAGTTTCTGATGAAAGTCCAGCGCATCGCCAACCTCGGCGATCCGCGTCGCCTTTAAGAAGAACTTCCGACCGCGCTGATTGAAGAATTTTCCGTGAGATACGACTCTGGAGGCGGATTTCGTCGGAGCCATGAACTTCCACTGAGCCAAAGCCATGCCATAACAAAAATCCTTTATTGACAGTCATTTAACCGACTTCCAAAGACCCTTGGTAGAAAGTCCTTGACGAATTGGGATGCCCCTCGCGACGTTTTAGGCCACGAGCAGATCCGCATCGCCGCCTCGCGATCAGTGCGCGAACTCCCTTAAGATAGACGGTTCATCCACCTCCTTCAGATCCGGTTGATCCTCAGGATTTTGCATCTTGCGCTGGTTTCAGCCCGCGACTTCTTGC
The DNA here is from genome assembly GCA_035308025.1 of Candidatus Binataceae bacterium. Taxonomy (NCBI): domain Bacteria; phylum Candidatus Binatota; class Binatia (SeqCode); order Binatales (SeqCode); family Binataceae (SeqCode); species Binataceae bacterium (SeqCode). The sequence goes on along the minus strand of DATGHL010000053.1, from coordinate 169,821 downwards.
ATAATGCAAATCAGATGATTAGATAAATAGTGAAGTGGCATTAGCTGCGGCCCGCACCAGGGGTACGCATGCTGTGTTCAGACCACGCCAGGCGCAACGAAGTGGAGCCGAGCACAGGGGACGGCGGAGTCTGCGACGCGCGGACGAAATCAGGAGTCTGCGAGCTGCGTTCGAATAGAGGTAGTTTCGACTGCGATGAATAAAGCGCATGAGGATAAACGAGCGGGAGATCATCATCACGGGCCGCTAGCCAGAATGGCCCGCAAGTATGTGGCCGAGCGCGATCGCTCGAAGATCCCCCACCACGAGGCCACCGACGCACCGATTGAAGCACAACCTCACGAACTTGAAGCGATCCGCGACCACTTGGGCGCCATCGCGAAAACACTCGCCGAGTTGTTTGGTCCAGCTTACGACCGCGGCGAGATCAGTACTGCAGCGCGCGCCAAGGCGGCGGACATTATCGAGCTTAATTTCGATCGCATCGTCGAAGAATGGTGCGTCGCGCTCGAGCGCGTCCTCGGCTATGACGACCTCAGCCGCGAGGGCATGGGCAATGCGCTCGTCCGCTTCATCTCCCATCTGCGCGACCCGGACGATTTGCGCACCTATGTTCATCTCCGCCGCCACTGCCAGAAAGGCATGCTGGCCAGCGCCAAACCCTCCGAATTCAACATCTTCCATATCGTCCTGAAGCAAGTGATCCTGGTTTACATCCGCGCCAATCTCAAAGGCCGCCCGATGGAGCTGGTGCGCGACACGATCGTCGCCGCGCTGGACGAACGCCGTCTGATGGTCGCACAATTTTATATCGACGCGCGCGAGGCGGCGCTCAAGGCGTCCGAGGAAAAATACCGCAATTCGATCGACCACGCCCCCGATGCCATCTACGAAATTGACCCTGAGACCCTTATCGTTACCGGCGTCAACGCCGCCGCCATCGAGCTTGAGCGCGCCATGCCTGAAGGCGAAGCCCACGAACTTGTCGGGCAGCGGCTGCTGGAGCTCTGCCCCGCAGAGGCTCAATCGGGCGTCCTTAAGCACATCGCCTGTGTTGTCGCCAACGGCTCCGACCAGGTGATGGATTTCCCTATCGGCGGACGCTATTTCGACGTCCATTCCGCGCTCATCTCGGCGGGTCACCGCCAGTTCATCCAGATGATTCTGCGCGACGCGACGCAGCGTCACGAGATGCTCGATACGCTGGTCAAGGCCGAACGGCTGGCGGCCGCCGGCACCTTTGCCAGCGGCGTCGCGCACGAGGTCAACAACCCGCTGGCTTCGATCTCGTCGCTGGTGCAGGCGTTGCTCCCCGACGAGCCTGACGCCGAGCGGCGCACGACCCTGCGCACCATCCTCTCGCAAATCACGCGGATCGCCTCCACGCTCAAGGACCTCGTCAACTTCGGCCGCCCGGCCCCCCCCGAGCGCCGTCCCATCGACCTGAACGATCTGGTCAACGAGACCTTGCGCCTGCTCGCCTACAATCGGCGCTTCGATTCCATCCGCATCGAGCCCTCGCTCTCTCACGAGCTGCTGCCCGCCTATGCCGACCACAACGGCATCCAGCAGGTGCTGTTGAATTTGCTCTTCAACGCCGCAGACGCCATCCAGCATCAATGCGGAACTATCCGGATCGCGACTAAAAGCCATCGCAACTCGGCTGGCGAGACCTGCGTCAAACTGAGCGTCGGCGACGACGGTTGCGGCATCCCGCCCGAGAATCTCGAGCGCGTCTTCGATCCTTTTTTCACCACCAAGTCCACCGGCTCCGGCGTCGGTCTCGGCCTCTCGCTCTGCCAAGGCATCGTCTTGAGCAATCACGGCACGATCAAGCTCGAAAGCCGCGATGGCGCCGGCACCACCGTCACGATCTGCTTGCCCTCGATCACCGACGGCGCTGCGCCTGAGATGCGTTCGGCGGCGCAATGACTACCAACGGCGCCAACAACGGTGGCGCTTGGCCGCGCCAGGATCAACTGGAGCAGCGCGCCCCCTACCGCATTCTGGTCGTCGAAGACGAGCAGCTCATGCGCTCGATCATCGTGCAACTCCTGCGCAGCGAGGGTTATGAAGTCTCCGAGGCTTCGGCGCCCGGCGTGGCGCTCGAGATCTTCGAGCGTGAGAAGATCGATCTCGCCATCCTCGATCTCAACTTGGGCGGCGGCGGCAGCGGCCTCGACTTGCTCGGCAGGATGCGCGACCTCGATCAGGAAGTCATGGGCATCATAGTCACGGCCTACGCCAGTATCGAATCCGCCGTCGAGGCCCTGCGCAAGGGCGCTTACGATTACATCACCAAGCCCTTCGCCAACGATCATCTGAAGGCCGTGGTGCGCAACGCGCTCGCGCAAAAGGCCTTGTTTCACGAAAACCGCTTTCTACGCCGCGAGCTGCGCGAGAAGTATCGCTTCGAAAGCCTCATCGGCAATTGCGACGCGATGGAACGGGTCTTCCGCGTGATGGAGAAAGTCGCGCGTACCGATTCCAGCGTGCTCATCACCGGTGAGAGCGGCACCGGCAAGGAGCTGGTCGCCCGCGCGATTCATTTCAGTTCCGAACGCGCCAACAAACGTTTCCTGCCAATCAACTGCGGCGCGCTGCCCGAAAATCTGCTCGAAAGCGAACTCTTCGGCTACCGCCGCGGCGCCTTTACCGGCGCGACGCAGGATAAGGTCGGCCTGCTCAAGGCCGCCGACAAGGGCACCGTCTTCTTCGACGAAATCGGCGACATGCCGCTCGCCCTGCAGGTCAAGCTGCTGCGCGCCCTGCAAGAGCGCGAATGCTATCCGCTGGGCTCCAACGAGCCCGTCAGTTTCGACGTCCGGATGCTCTGCGCGACCAACAAGAACCTGGAACGCGAGGCGCGCGAGGGGCGTTTTCGCGAGGAATTGCTCTATCGCATCAACGTCATCGGACTCGAGTTGCCGCCCCTGCGCGAGCGCAAGGACGACCTGCTCCTGCTCGCCAATCATTTCCTGCGCAAGTATGAAAAGCAGCTCAACCGCACCGCGATGCATTTTTCCAAGGGCGCGATGCGCCTGATGATCGGCTACGGCTGGCCGGGCAACGTCCGCGAACTCGAAAACACGATCGAACGCGCGGCGATCCTCGCCGAAACCGACGTCATTCACAGCCACGATCTACCGGAAAAGATCCACGGCGCAGGCAACTCAGGCACCGCGGCTTTTCAGACCGGCGTCACGCTCGAAGAGCTCGAACGCGATCACATGCGCCGCGTGCTCAACGAAGTCAAAGGCGACAAAGTCCGCGCCGCCCAGACCCTCGGCATCCATCTCTCGACCCTCTACCGCAAGATGCAGCGCTACCACCTCGAAGGCGAAGGCCTCCAACCCACCATCGCCTGATCCCGCGGATGTGCCCTCCGTACTGCGCGGCGCGTTACAGCGCGTCGGGAGCGCGGCCGAGCATCTCCAACTCCGAGCGCGTATACGAACCCAGGCTCCGGACGTCCAACTGCGTATAATTCCGAATCCAGCGCAGCGCGATTCCGAATGAGTATTGGTAGCGCGTCCGTAATTCCCGCTCGCTCGAATCCCCCAGCCGCGATGATGTCGGTGTATTCCGAGATCGCTTTTGCTAACTGGATTCACCGGTTAAAGCTGGTACGGTCCCCTGTTTCCACCACAACAGAAAAGACTCGCCGTCGAAGGCTCCGACCGCGACGCCTGCGAGCGTCTCGACGATCTTGTTGAAAGCAGAATCATCTAATTGGGCTTCGGGCTCTGTACTGTGTGTCTGAGCTACATAAAAAAAGGCTGCAAACGGATAGCTGCTACCACTGGATACAACACCACGAATTTTATCCTCAGAAAACTCCCCTGTTTTCAATTGCCAATAGAGTTCTTCCTTGTAGGAAACGATGTGATTTCGATGCTCGTAGTCTTGTAGCCAAGGATCATCGACCAACGCTTGTGTGTCCTGTATCAACACGATACCCCCCGAATTACCCAAAAACGCTTGGACGATCTTTGCAAGCGTTCTCTCAGCCGGCACACCATAGCGCAAACCCGGCAAGTGACCCGTGACCAAATCCGGCAGCCGCCCGGGATCAGCGTTTTCGGGCAAACCCACAAACAGCTTGCCCAAGGAAAAATCGGCTTCTGCATGTACTCGTCTCGAAAGGCTTGTTCCGTCTCTGAGCTGCTCCTGAAAACCCTTCCGAGCTCGTGGGTCAGCGGTAATATCTTGAATAGTAAGTGTTGGCTTCATAGCGCGTCGGGGGCGCGGCCGATCGCCTCCAACTCAGCGCGCGTGTACGACCCGAGGCTCCGAAAATCCAGTTCCGTGTAGTCGCGAATCCAACGCAGCGCGATCCCGAATGAGTATTGGTAGCGCGTACGCAGTTCCGGCTCGCTCAAATCGCCCAGCCGCGCGATGATGTCGGCGCATTCCTCGCCGAGAATCTCTTTGACCATCGCGGGCGCATGATGCCGACCGCTATCCGCGCACGCACTTTCATGTAGCAGCCGCTGCGCGGTTTGCGCGATCGAGATGCGCGCGGTAGCCAGGTCTTCCATCAGGGCCGGCCGCGCGCCGGGCCGCCCCGCCATCGAATCGATCCCCTTGGCCCCGCGTCCGCGCAGCCAGCCTTCGAGGTATTCCAGGATCGTTCGCAGATTGCGGCGCGTGCCCAGCTCAGTGATCGACCCGGCCGGCGTTTCGATCTGCAGGGGATAGTTGGCCGGATCGGCCATTTCCGGCCCGGGCTTCCATCCGCTCTTGTCCAACTCCACGAAGGGCTGCGCGGCCGCCGCCATATGATGAATATGCGCGACCCAGCCACGGCGGAAACCCTGGCGCGCTTCCCACTCCTTATCCGCGCGGATCGCCGCGGCGGCCTGCCGGTTCACCGCTTCGTCGCGACTGGGCAACGCCGTCGCCATACCGCCGATCGGCACTGCCCCGTGACGCAAGCAGATCGCCACCAGCCGGCGGAACAGATTCGCCAGGAACGGCGTCGTCTTGATATCCACGTCGAAGCGGTCGGGCCACACACCGCCAGGATTCGTCATCGCGTATTCAATCAGGCTGGCCTTCAAGTCCCAGCGCGCGGCGTTGAGACCTGCTGCGTAAGGACCCAATGCGTAGAGCATCTCTTCCATCGCGAACGCCGCCGGCAGCGATTCGACCAGGAGTATCGCGCGGATCGAAGCCTCCGCCAGATGGGGCAGGCGGGCGCGCGCGTGATCGAAGATCTCGCGATACAGCCGCACCTCGGCCACCGCTTCGGTCTTGGGCAAATAAAAGTTGATCGATTCGCCGCGCGCGGCTTGGGCGCGTCCGGCGTGAAAAAGCGTCAGCGCTATCCCGAGCAGACTCGCCGCAGCCGGACGCCCATCGATCGTCAGATCGTGCTCGTCGAGGTAGAGGCCGCGCTCGCGATGCATAAAAAAGGGCAGGTTACCGGGTTCCACCCGATAGCTCTTGCCGCGCTGCGCATCCTCGGCACTCAGGGTGCCCTCCACCGCGGCCTTGCGATTCTGCGCTGCCGCGACCGTATCGGCGAGCGAGTGCCCGCCCGAATCTTCGTCGTCGTCCAGGTAGCCCGCGGCGCGCTCGCCTTCAGGACCGGGATTGAGCGCCTGCACCATCATCGAGGCGATCGCGGCGGGTCCGGAGATTTCAATCCCGGGCAGCATCAACGGCGGCGGCAGCGCGGGCACTTGCCACCGCTCGATGGTCGCCTCGCTCGGCGGCAACGATGCGGGCGGCGTATTGTTCTGCAACGCCTGTCGCAGGCGCTCGGCGCGCGCGATCCGCACCGCTGCTACCTCGCTGCGCATCGCATCATCAAGGCCGGCGAGAAAATCGAGGAATTCGGGAGTCAGGATTTCGCTCGCGCTCGCAACGTCGCGATATTGCACCCGTGGATGATTGCTCATAGTGATCCCATTCTATCGATGCCGCTCGCCGTTCAATCAAGGCCCGCACCACATCTTGAGCGGCGCGCCGCCCGGACGCTGAAACAAAGTTCAGGCGGCGGCCTTTTTGCGGGCGCGGCCCTTGCGGAAATGCGGAATCACCTTCTCGGCGAACAGTTTCATCGACGCGCGAATCTTCTTAGGCTCGATTCCGGGCAACGCCAGGCCGAGCGCCAGATGGGTCGCGTGGTTCTCGATCTGCTCGATTTGCGCGATCGCGTCGTCGGGCGTGCCGATCATGAAACCTTCGCCGATCATGCCGGCGTCGTTGCTCTTGCGCAGCTCGCCCACCGGCGGAATTGCGCGATACTTCTCGTCGCCCGGCACGTCATTGGCCTCCGCGATCCAGTCGCCGTAGCGCTTGAGCAGATAGTGCAGCGCAAATTCGCACTCGTCCCAGGCCTTTTCCCGTTTCGCTGCGACGTAGCCGAAGCGGAGCTGTGCGATATTGAAATCCGCCGGATTCCTCCCGGCCGCGACCAGCGCGTCGCGGTAGATGCGCACCTGATGCTCTCCCGTCCCCGCCAGATGGAAGCCGTTGCGCGCGGCGCGCTCGGTCGCCGAGCGCGAACGCGCGCCAATCCAGATTGGCGGATGGGGCTGCTGCGTCGGTTTGGGATAGAGCGTCGCGTCCCGCACGGTGTAGCACTTGCCCTCGAAAGTGACGTGATCCTCGGTGAAGAGCCGCTGCATAATCTCGACGCCCTCGCGGAGGCGGCGGCTGCGTTGGTCGCGCGGGATGTTGAAGCCGGCAAACTCGCGCGGCACGTAGCCCTGCCCGAGCCCGAGGTCGAAGCGGCCGTTCGACAACGCATCGATCGTCACCGCTTCCTCGGCGACGTGCAGCGGCTCGTGCAGCGGCATCAGCAGGACAAAAGTACCGATCCGAATCTTCTTTGTGCGCGCAGCGACCGCAGCCGCCAGCGGCATCATCGTCGGCGAGTAGCCGTCGTCGACGAAATGATGCTCGGTCAGCCAGATCGTGTCGAAGCCCAGCTCTTCGGCTTCAACGCAAAGATCAATGTGTTTGCGGTAGAGCTCGGAATACGACAACTCGTTGCGCGACGAGTTGCGAAAGGACATCAGCAGGCCAAAGTTCATGATTGCGTTCTCTCCTCCGATTGCTTGGGACTAGCTCTAGTCGCTGGAATTCAAAAACTCCAGCCCATCGCCGAACAGCCTTAGTGCCCCGGCAAAAGCCCAGTCGTGGTGCTAGAATCGACGGCGTCGTGCCGGACAAGGTCATCACTCTGCGCAACCCGCCCGCCAACGCTGAAAGCGGCGAGCGCGGTTACCGCATCCGCTACGCCGAAGTCCTTAACGCGCAGCAGCTCGACGCGGTAACGCATCGCGACGGCCCGCTGCTGGTGATCGCCGGCGCCGGCTCGGGCAAGACGCGCACGCTGATCTATCGGGTCGCGCGACTGATCGAGAGCGGGGTGCCGCCCGGGGCGATACTTCTGCTGACCTTCACCCGGCGGGCCGCCCAGGAGATGTTGCGGCGGGTCGAGCAGTTGATCGGCGAACGCGGCAGCCACGTGGCTGGCGGCACCTTCCATTCGTTCGCGAATCAGGTGCTGCGGCAGATGGGATCGACGATCGGGCTGGCGCCGAACTTTACGATTCTCGATCGCAGCGACATGGAAGACGTGATCAATCTGATCCGCGCGCGGCTCGAACTCGGCTCGAAGGATCGGCGCTTCCCGAAGAAGGGAACGATCGCCGAAGCGATTAGCATGGCGCGCAACAAGAATCGCGCGCTGCTGTCGGAACTCGAACAGGATTTTCCCCATCTGCTCGAGCATGCCGAGGCGCTGATCGCGATCGCGCAGGCCTACGAAGAGTACAAACGCGCGCGCGCCCTGCTCGATTATGACGATTTGCTCTTTCGACTGGCCGAGCTCATGAGCGCCGACGAGTCGGCGCGACGGCAGCTCTCGGCGCGCTATCGCTACATCATGATCGACGAATATCAGGACACCAATGTCATCCAGGCGGAGCTGGCGCGCCTGCTGGCGGCGACGCATCAGAATGTGATGGCGGTGGGCGACGACGCGCAATCGATTTATTCATTTCGCGGCGCGAATTTCCGCAACATCATGGATTTCCCGGCGATTTTTCCGCGTGCCCGCGTCCTCAAGCTCGAGGAGAATTACCGCTCGATTCAAGGGATTCTCGACGTCGCCAACGAAGTGATCGCGCGGGCTAGTGAGAAGTACACCAAGGCGCTATTTACGCGGCGGGAGGGCGAGCTGCGACCGATCCTGGTGCGCGCGGCGGACGAGCATATGCAGTCGCGTTTTGTCGCGCAGCGCATCCTCGAGTTGCGCGAGGAAGGCGTCGCGCTCGGCGAAATCGCCGTGCTCTTTCGCTCGAGCTTTCACGCGTTTGACCTCGAACTGGAATTGCAGCGCCGCGACATCCCCTTCGTCAAACGCGGCGGCTTCAAGTTTATCGAGACCGCGCACGTCAAGGACGTGCTGGCGCATCTGCGGGTAATCGCGAACCCGGCCGACGCGATTTCATGGATGCGCGCGCTGATGCTGATCGCGGGCGTCGGCAGCCGGCGGGCGCATCAATTGACTGACGCGATTATCGGCGAGGCCGTCCCGGAGGCAGCGCTGGTGCGGGCGGCGGGTACGTTCGGTCCGCGTATACAAGCGGCGGCGCAGGGCTGCGTCCGGCTGGCGAAGTTGCTCGCCGAACTGCGTGATGGCCTGCGGCCTGCCGACCAACTCGCGCAGGTGGTCGAGTACTATACGCCGATCATGCGCGAGGCTTACCCTGACGATTACCCAAAGCGGGAGCGCGACCTCGAGCATTTCCAGAGTCTCGCCGAGCGTTATCGCAGCCTCGAATCGATGCTGGCGGACATGGCGCTCGAACCGCCCAACGACTCAATCGGCGACGTGCTCGCGATCGAGCCGGAGGAAGGATACGTGACGCTCAGCACGATCCATTCGGCCAAGGGCCTCGAATGGCGCGTGGTCTTTCTTATCTGGGCGGCTGACGGGCGTTTCCCCGGTCCGATGAGCGTGCGGCCCGATGAGCTCGAAGAGGAACGGCGCCTGATGTACGTGGCGAGCACGCGTGCGCGCGACGAACTCTATATCAGCTACCCAATCTACATGATGGATCGGCAGCTCGGTCACGTGATGGGGCGGGTCTCGCGCTTCCTCGAGGATCTCGACGCGAATGTGCTGCCCACGGCGACACTGCAAGAGGCCGAGGATGAACCTTCCCTGTGAAGCAGTGGAGAAACAGATCCGGAATTCTTCGCTGTCCCCATTCGGGGGCAGCGAACGCGGAATTTACCCTCAAGGCCGAAGGGCTGAGAATGACACAAAGTAGCGTTATACTATCAGAGAGTAGTAGGCCTGAACGCTCCCCCTAGCGCTTCTCGACGAGCGCGGCGAGTTGCTCCGTAGCTTCGCGATCAGCCACGGTCCAGTGACGAACCCGCGCCGTATATTTTGTGCTTCCCGCATGCTCCTCGAACGTGAGGATTACAGTCATAAAGGGCTTTCCCATTGGCCCCCACGCCCTGGTATAGGCATGGGTATATACAAGGCGCTCATTCTTGACAACTGTTAGATAGACACGCGGATTTGGAAACTTATTGCCGTTGGGGCCACGTAGATGATCAGACTGGAGCCGGTAGGACGTTCGTCCGTTCAACAACGGGAGTTGTGCACGGCGCGTGTGCAAACCATTCTTTCACCAGTTCCGGCCTAGTCCACACCTCGAATCCTTTTTCGCGCGACGCGTCGATGATGCGCGTCAGAACGAGATCGCAGCCCTCGGTCGCGGTGGTGGTTTTGGTGACGGTCATGGTTTGTGTCTTTCTCCATTCGATTTGTGTAAGTGATGGATTGACAAAACGGCAAAATAGCATGTCGAACCTCGAGACATTCGCGCTCGACCTCCGGCTTTGCTTAGCCTTCGCGAAGATGAGTGATCCCTGAGACACTGCTCGAAATGAAGTGGTTAACGATTCTCGCGCTCCAAGTCTCGTCCGCTGAGTAGAGGGTGCAACACTCGCAGCGCGTGTTTGCTATCCCATCTAGCCAGGGCTAGGATGCAAAGGGAAAAGTTGGTCAACCTGATAAAGGAAGACGAGTATGACTCAAAGCGATGGAACACCTACGGCGGAAGTGGTGATAACGATGGCGGATCAGCAGCTTTAACAATCAACGGGTTTGGTCCTTCTTGGATCGTCGCTACTCCTCTACTTCAGTTTGTGAATAATCATAGCGGCGAATCATTTGCGTTTGCTGGAGTTAGCGGCTGGATCAGGGCAACTCCCGACGGTGCTCGATCATTGAACATGTTGAAAATGCTCTGTGGGATTTTGGATCGTGGTGGTCAGCGAAATGGGGACCGGACTTTATAGAAGTCACCTTTGCCCTACGCCTACGAGACATGGATGCAAGTGCAATTGGAACTGTCGAAATTTGGGGGTGAGAAGATGACAAAGCAGCAAGTTCACAGCGGTGTCGGATCCGTTGGCGTCGGGATGATGGCGGCCGCACTAGTTAATACGGTCATCGTTTATGATCCTAAGAGTGGGTGGAAGAATTATCCATACACATCAATTTGTAACAATCGAACCAGGTACGCCGCCTACGCAGAAACGCATGGAGGAGGTGGCGCTCAAATTTGCTGCTCCTAAAGAGGGAAAACAGAAATTCGCAGTCCTCCATCACAAGGAGCCATTGAAGTTCCACGCAGGCTATCGTGTAGATGTAAATACTTCTCGGCTCGTAGCAATTCAGCCGTAGTAGTATTAAGTGTAGGTCCGCGTCGGCATGCGATTCATCTGTTTTAGCAGGCTTAGGCGCAAGCGCGCTTGGCGATTGCGTGTGGAGATACGACCGGCCGCTACGCGCAAAGAAAATGGGCTTCATGAAGACTAGAGATGCGGCTGCGAGAGTCTCGTTCGGTTTTTAGGTATTTAAGTGAGGATATGTCCATTTTGTGGCCGAATTCAGATAGCCGCGCCTCGTTATAGGCACTCCGCGAGCGATTTGTAGGGCTAGCAAATATAGGCCGACGTCTGACCTGTCGCGGACCCTTGCGTGACATTGTCTACCGCTCGAAGATTGACGATGTCAAATTGATTGCGCCAACAGCGTGCGTCGATAACGGTTTGAAAATACCCATTAATATCGACGCTGGCCGAACCGATGTTCAATGGACCGCTCCGACCAAACAAATTATCAGCATAAATGTAGGCGTCCTACCGACGCATAACCATTGCCGGTAACAGTCACCCAGCCACCTTCTTGATTTTTTTCAGTACTCACCTGGATTGTAGGCTGCAGATCTCCAGGTATTAAATTGATCGAATAATCAGGCGTATTACTTATAATTATCTCTCGAAACCCAGGCGCACGGGTTGACGGGTCATTTTGATAGTTGCACCAGTTGAAAGCGCTGGAAGGACAATTGGTCACGTAAGGGCCAGCCCATACCGCCCCATCTGCTGCCTCGACGTAGTAGTAGAAGTGGGTTGATCCAACACGTCGCAGATCGGCCAGTTCCGAAATGTTGAGCCAAGAGCTGTCGCCGGGTTGAAAGTTAAACCAACCCTCGGTGCGGAAGGGTTCAGAACCGCCTTGACAGTTTGGATCAAACCATTGGAAAGCGATCCAAACTTGTGCCCTGTAATGATTTGCGAAGCCAATCATGACGTTCTCCTGCTGTTCCGCATCGAGGTCTCGGGATGCGCGGTGTCGGACTCCTGCTCTCTGAGTTTCCGACGAACGGCTGAGCGTCCAGTTGTGGTTGAACGACTATGAGATGTAGTCGTAGTCTGCCCGGGTTGTCCCATTGCAGTTGCCACGACAAGGCCAACCGGCGCGGGAGATGCCCGCCTGCTATCTCCGCCGCTAGCCGATGGGGCGCAGCCTGCCGCGGGTTGCGCTCTTGCCAGATCAGGGGTCCGATGTATTAGCGAAGGACTATTTGGTCCTGGCTGAACAATGTCAGGGTGGCCAACTGACTCTGGGTAGTCAGTTTAATCTGCCGAGGTTGTCCCATTCCAGTTGCGGCTAAGATGCCGATAGGCATGGGTGATGCCTGCCTGCCATCTCTAGTGCTGGCCCGCCGAGCGCCGTCTACTTCGGACCGCGCTCTGGCTACCTCAGTGGATCCATGCGGTACACTCGCTGGAGAAGGAGCGCTCAAGTGGCGTTGCGCAGAGACGTTTCCTTCCATAATCGTCCTCCTTAATTCCGCCTCTGGGTTCTCAACTCACGATATAGACCGAATGGTTTCTTTCTGAATCATTAAGCAGCACTAAGGTTCAACACTCGCACAACACCGTTTCTTATTGCAAACGGAAAAAGCAAAGTGTTTGAATCGTGCTCAGAAGCCGACTTGTCAAAAGGCTGCGCGTATCAAAAGTAAAAGTGACGTATCAAGCTTTCATAGGCTCGGCGCGACACCAGCGTTCCCGACAGGCGCTATGCGCGGCCGCGTATAAACGGCCTGCCACGAGGCAACGCTTCGATCGCTCAATGCTAGCGGCGCGGGGGGTGGCGGGTGTAGTGGGTCGCGGACTTCGCGGCCGATGAGCTCGACCTGATTGGCCCAGGCCTCGGGCTCGGCCACCGGCCAGAGCACGAATTTATCGAGGCCGCGCGCGATATAGGGCTCGAGCTGCGCGATCATGTCGGCGGGAGAGCCATACAGCGCCCGCTGGGCGAAGGCTTCGGCGCCGCGTCCGAGTGAGGCGAGGATCGGCTGGAGCTCCTGCATCGCGCGTGAGCGCGAGGGACTCGCAGTGCAGGAGCGGGCGGAGATCGAGACCCTATTCGCACGTGCGCAAGTTGCCGCCCGATAGCAAGATTGAAGAGCTGAAGAGGGTGCTCGCCGATCTGCGCGTAGACGGGTACGCGCAAGTGATGGTCTTCACGCAATACACGGACACGATGGATTTCATTCGCGCGGAGCGGGCGCGCGACAGCGACCTGCGCGTGATCTGCTTTTCCGGCCGCGGCGGCGAAATCCGTGATCCAGATGGGACATGGCGGACGGTCTCGCACGACGACATCAAGCGGCGATTCCGAGAAGGCAAGGCCGACGTACTCGTCTGCTCGGACGCGGCCGCGGAAGGACTCAATTTTCAATTCTGCGGCGCACTCATGAATTATGACCTCCCCTGGAATCCTATGCGTGCGGTCTTCGCTTCGGCGTCGATTCTGTCGGCGAGGTTTCGCCTGCTTTGCGGATCGCTTGCGTGCCTAAGCAGCACGGTTTCGCCGATGAGGCTCGGCAGCCGCGCCAATATCGGTTGAAGCCGCCCGACCACGCCTTCGAAGAGTTTGATCCGTTTGCATACGAGATGTAAACGTCGCAGCAATTGACGAAGATTTCATCGAACCGGAGCGCGCGCTGCCAACGCTTTCGCTCGATGACCTCGACCTCGTTATCCGGGGGCCTGGAGTGCTGCCGCCCGGAATCGAAATCTAGTCAATGGGCGCTCGCGAGCACAGCTATCTCGCACCCGGAAAGCCCGGGCAATTCCGCGTCACGACTGACGCAGCTTACTACGAGCAGCATTCGGACAGCATCGAGCTTTGGTCGCCGGGCAATCCTCTGTTTCCTGCTGCCGAAACCGCAGTCACGGAAAACCTTGCCCCTGCGGGACTTTCTATACGAAGGCTCCTTTCCGACTGCGCATAGCCCGCAGTGATGTCAAACGCTGCGCGCCATCGGCCGCAATCACGGCGCGCTGACGGAGTTCCGCATCCGCCATTTTCGACAAAACAACCGTGTTACCGATGCACCCGAGTATCCTACTATTGTTTCAGTTGTTACAGTCCATTAGTTGTCGCGGCTGAGGCGATGGAGTGTGCTGAGGTGGCGCAGGGCGTCGCGTTTGCGCCCGATCCGTTCGTAGAGCTCGACGAGGTTGCGATGGGCCTCGGCGACCAGCGGATCACATTCAGTGGCGCGCTGGAAACTCTGCAAGGCGAGCTCGAATTCCTCGCGTTTGCGCTGGAGCAAACCCAGGCGCAGATGGACCTCGGCGTTGGCCGGCACGAGCATCGCGGCGCCGTGTAGATGGCGCATCGCGCCGACGAGATCGCCCTCACGCTCGAGCAGCGCCGCCATCTGCAGATGGACCTCGAAGTTTCGCGGCTCGCGCCCGATAAGATCGTTGTAGAGCATCAGCGCGCGCAGCGGATCGGACTCGGCGAGCCGCCGCGCCTCTTCAAAGCGGGCGCGCAGGCGCGCCGGCCCGAAGCCATCCTCGATCTTGCCGGTCGGCCGTTCGCCCGCGGGCCAGAGCAGCAACTGCCCGCTCTCCGCCTCGAATACGAGATTGCCGTCGCGCACCAGGATTTGCCCATTCTCGCTTCGCAGATTGAGCGAGGTGAGGGGCCGGCGCGCACCGAAATAACGGGCAATGCCGTCGAAGCGCAGCCGAAATGATTTCAGATGCGCGCGGCTCGGCAGCAGCTCCTTCGCCATCCGCATCAGGAGGAGGTCGTTGAAAGCGAAGCGATGACGGCGGCCGCGTTTGGCCGCAGGGCTCACGAGCTGATGTTTGACCCAATAGCGGATGCGATCGGGAGAGACGGCGAGAATCCGCGCAGCCGCGCGCGTCGAAAACGTTTGCGCGCGCGCCGTCCCGCCCTCGCCCGTATTCACCACCACGGCATCGAGTATAGGAACCGCCTCACGAATCCTCAATCCGCACCGACGCATTTTTGCACAGGACACTAGCGGAGGCGCGCCGCGCGCCGAATCGAGCAGGCGAGTCTTGACCAAGGCCGCGGCTCGCGGACTCGCCCGCCCCCTGGAGCTGCGTCAAAATTCTTAGTTGGCGGAGCGACAGCCAAGCTCCACCTGCGTGGCTAGTCGCCGATCTCCTTGACCAGCTTATGCAGCCGCACCACGGATTCGACCGCGTTCTTGGCATTGTCGATGCGATCGAGCGCCTGCATCCGATCCATCCCGGGACCCGTGATCCCCAGGCCGATGGGCTTGTCGAACTGCAGCGCCAGGTTGACCGCGGCGCCCGCCACCGGCGCCGTGATCAGCTCGTCATGATTGGTGTCGCCCTTGATCACCGCGCCGAGGATCGCGACGCCGTCAACGTCCTTGCGCTTGAGCAGCTTCTTGACCGCGAGCGGCATGTCGAAAACGCCGGGCACATGGATGACCTGGCTGACCTCCGCGCCGAGAAACTCCGCGTGGCGCCGCGCCCGCTCGAGCATCAGGGAGGTGACGTCGAAGTTGAAGTCCGAAACCACCAGTGCGATTTTCAATGGGCGCTCCTATGCGATCCCACGGCGTCGCGAATCTCGACGCCGTAGCCCTTGAGATATTGTTTGAGCTGCGGGATTGGGTGCTCGCCGTAGTGCACAATCGAGGCGACGATCGCGGCGTCGGCGGCGCCGCGCGTGAAGGCTTCGAGCAGGTGACGCGGCTCGCCGGCGCCGCCCGAGGCGATCACGGGAATCGGCACGTTCTCGCTGATCAGCCGCGTCAGTTCGAGGTCGTAGCCGAGCTTGGTGCCGTCGCGATCGATTGAATTGATACAGAGCTCGCCGGCGCCCAGCCGCGCCCCCTCCTGCGCCCAGGCGAGCGCGTCGCGGCCGGTGGGCGTGCGCCCACCGTCGATCACGACCTCGCAGCCGGAAGGGAAGACGCCGTTTGCCGCGCGGCGCTGCACCTGCATCGAGAGCACGATGCACTGGCGGCCGAAGGCGCGCGCGCCCTCCGCGATGATCGCTGGATCGCGCACCGCGCCCGAGTCAATCGAGACCTTCTCCGCGCCCGCCAGCAAGACTGCGCGCAGATCGTCGACAGTGCGCAGGCCGCCGCCAACGCTGAACGGAATGAAGATCTCGCGAGCGACCGCGCGCACGACTTCGAGCATGATGCCGCGCCGCTCGTTGGACGCGGTGATGTCATAGAAGACAATTTCGTCGGCGCCCTGCTCATAGTAGTAACGGGCCATCGCGACCGGATCGCCGACGTCGATATTTTCGAGGAACTGGACGCCCTTGGTAACCTTGCCGGCGCGCACGTCGAGGCAGGGGATGATGCGTTTCGCAATCACCTGACTATTTCTCGGAGCGTGAGAACTGATCGCGATCGAGCCGGCAGAAGTTATCGAGCAGCTTGAGCCCGGCGGCGCCGCTCTTCTCCAGATGGAACTGCGTCGCGATGACGTTGTCGCGCGCGATCGCGGCGGTGAAGGTCACACCGTAATCACTGGTCGCGATCGTAACCGAAGGCTCAGCCGGCATTGGGTAATAGGAATTGACGAAGTAGAAGTGAGTATTATCCGGCACCCCCGCAAAGACCGGATGCGGCTGCGTCTGCCGGACGCGGTTCCAGCCGATCTGCGGGACCTTCAATGCCCGTCCATCGACCGACGCCGGATAGCGCTCGACCGTCCCCGCAATCACGCCGAGGCATTCGGTATCGTCTTCTTTGCTGCGCTCGAGCAGCACCTGGATCCCGATACAGATACCGAGAAAGGGCTTGCCGGCGCGTGCGACGTCATCGCGCAAAACCGAGTCGAGGCCGAGCGCGCGCAGATTCTCCATCGTGGCGCCCGCCGCGCCGACGCCGGGCAGGATCACGTGTTCGGCCGCGCGGATTTGCTCCGCACGATCGGTTATCGCGCATCGATGACCCAGATGCTCGAGCGCGCGCGCCACGCTCGTGAGATTGCCCGCCCGATAGTCAACGATCGCGATCATCGCATCCGCCCAGAGGCCGGATCATAACGATAATCCGCGCATCGTGACAGCCGCCGTTTGCCAAGAACCCTCGTTAACGTTATCAGAGACGCTAAAGAGGAAAGGAATCTATGGCCAAAATTGCACTGGCTTTTGCGCTGATGCCCGACAGCCCCATGAAAACGATCGTCGAATGGACGAAGAGCGCGGAGGATGCGGGCTTTGACGGCGTATTTCTCACCGAAGCCAATAACGACTCGCTCGCCTGCTCGCTCGGGCTGGGACTCAATACGAGCCGCATCAAGTTAGGCACGGCGATCACCAATATCTATCTGCGTCATCCGCTGCTGCTCGCCAACGAAGTCGCCGCGTTGCACGAATTCACGGGCGGACGGTTTATCCTCGGGCTGGGCACCGGCCATCGCGAGGCCAACGGCGCGATTGGCATCGAGATGGGCGGCCCGGCCGATCCGATGAAGAAGATGCGCGAGACCGTCGCAACGCTGCGCAGGGCGCTCGACGGCGGCCGCACTAACCCCAAGGTGGAGGGCAAGCAGCCGGTCTATCTGGCTGGCGTCTCGCGGCCGATGGTGCGGTTGGCGGGCGAGATCGCCGACGGCGTCATTTTCAATTTTTTCCCGCCGACGCGGGTCAAGGAGGCGCTCGGCGAGATCGCCGAGGGCGCGCACAAGGCCGGCCGCGATCCGCGCGAGATTGAAACTACACTGTTTGCGACCGCCTTCATCTCGGACGACCTCGAGGCGGCGCGGCGTCCAGCGCGGACGCTGCTCTCACGCTACGGCGCGATGCGCTTCTACGGCAATATGTTCGTCCACGCCGGCTTCGAGCGCGAGATGGCGGGTATTCGCACCGCCGGCCGCGACGGCAAAGCCGCAATCGCCGCGGTCAGCGATCCGATGATCGACGCGACGCTGCTGGTCGGTCCGGAGGCGCGCATCCGCGAGCGGCTCAGCGAGCTGACCGCGCCCGGCGTCGGCTGGGCGATCGTTTTCGTCAATCCGGTCGGCGAAGATCGCGCGAGCGCGGTCAAGCGCGTGATGCGCGCGCTGCGCCCATAACACTTGGCGACAGCGCCGCCGCAGCGATTGACTTCGTTCCGCTTCGCGCATAACTATCTCGGTCGCGTTCGGTGTACGGGAAGCCGGTGCGAATCCGGCGCTGCCCCGCAACTGTATCGGGGGACGACGGCCCATCATGCCACTGCTGCGGCGGGAAGGCGGGCCCGAGTGAGAACCCCAAGCCAGGAGACCGGCCGGACGACTTTGCGGTTGCCTTCCGCGGGGGAGGGTCGCGGGGCGTCCTGCCGCTGGTCGGCGGGATGCCCGTCGTTCCGGTCTAATCTGACGGTTCGATGACGACCACTCTCTGCGCGAGACGATCGCGCCACGAGGGTGGTTATGCGTCAAGTTCTCTGTTGGCTCGGTGCGTTCTGGGTTTTCGCGATCGTTACGACGGTCCGGGTGGACGCCGCCGATAGTACTGAGCCCGCGACGGCCGTAACCGTTTCGGCTGCTTCGCCCTCGACGCCAGTGGCCGTGGGAGCGGCGGCGCCAGCTCACGTCGCGACCAAAAGTCCGGGCACAACGCCTCTATCTCCTACGGCCGACGCCAATGCGAAGCAGTCCCCCGCGAAGCTGCCCGCAATGACGATCGTCGTCACGCCCACGCGGCTTCCCGAACCACTGGGTCAAGCCGGCACGACCGTCTCGGTCGTTGACGCCCAAGAGATCGAGACCCAACAGGCGCGTAGCGCGATCGATGCGCTCGCCCAGGTCCCGGGCGTGCAAGTCGTACAAAGCGGTTCGCCGGGCACGCTGGCCGAAGTCTTTATTCGCGGCGCCGATCCTTCGCAGACGCTGATCATGATCGATGGCGTTCCGGTCAACGACTCGGCAACTTCGTCGTTCGATCTCAGCCGGCTCACTACCGGCGATCTCAATCAGATCGAGGTTTTGCGCGGCGCCGGTGGCGCGCTGTACGGCTCACAGGCGATCGGCGGCGTGATTAATCTGATCAGCCGCGAAGGCTCGGGACCGCCGCAATTCTCGCTCTTGTCGGAGGGCGGCAATAGCTCGAGCGTCAACCAGGTCGGGACGTTCAGCGGAGCCGAAGGCCGGCTCGCCTACTCCGGCGCGGTCTCTTACTTCTCGACCAACGGCTTTCGTCCGATCAACGACAGCTCGGATAATCTCGCCGGTGCGCTGCGCCTCGATTATCATCTCGACGAAAATACGACGATTCGGGGTTTCGCGCGCTATATTCGCGCCAATGTCAGCCTCGTCAGCAATTCGATCGCCTCCGGCATCCCGCTCAACCCCAACGCCCATCAGCGCAACGAGTTCATGCTCTTCAAGGGCGAGATCGACCATCAGTTCTCGGAGCGGCTGAGCACGCGGCTGAGCGCCTTCTACGTCCGCGACGAATTGCGCGAGAACGAAGTCCCCTTTGCGGGAAGCCCGATTGAAGACACCACGCACATCCCTGACGAGACCCGCGGGGGCAACCTTGACGCGGTTTATCAGGAGCCGTTCGGGCTGCGCACGCTGGTCGGTTTCGACTTCCTCGACCGCTGGGTCCATTCGCAGGACGATTTTGTCAGCTTCGCGCCGCCGCCCTTGTTCCGCTCGCTGACGGTCTTCAACGCCCGGCGGCAAGAGTACGCAGGCTACGTCGAGCAGGAAGCGCGGCTGTTCAAGGATCACCTGATTCTTACCGGCGGGTTCCGCGTGGACGGCAACAGCGATTTCGGCAAGGAAGTCAGTCCGGACTGGTCGGTCGCGCTCCCCTTTAACCAATACGGTCTGACGTTGCGCGCCAACTATGCCGAGGGTTTTCGCGCGCCGGCCTTCGACGAATTGTTCTTTCCCGGCTTCGGCAATCCGAGCCTCGGACCGGAGCTCTCGAGCGAATACGACGGCGGCGTCACCAAGACTTTCGGCGAGAAGCTGTCGGTCACCACGACCTACTTCGCGCGGCGGGTGCATAGCGACATCGTTACGGTCCTCTGTCCTTTTAACGCGGTGAGCTGCCCGTTCGGCTTCACGGAGGGTAACGTCGGGCGCGTCGATACCCAGGGGGTCGAGTTTGTGCCCAACTGGCGCCCGCTCAAGGAACTCGATCTGAGCGGCAGCTTCACCTATCTCGATCAGCGGCACGCGCCGCCGCTGTTTAGCCGCACGCCGGTGCGCGTCCCCAAATACTCGGCGGCCGCGAGTGCTCAATACACGCATCGCGATCTGATTCTTGACCATGACCGGACGGCCGCGGCGGTAATCTACAACTTCGTCGGCGACCGCAACGACTTCAACAACACCGGCAGCATCGTGAATCACGCCGCGTACCATCTCGTCGATCTGGCCTTCTCCTATTCACCCGGCTGGCATTCGCGCTTCATCCGCGACGAGCAGTTGGTCGCGCGCATCCAGAACCTGCTCGATCGTCAGTACTCGCAAGCCCTGGGCTTCCCCGCGCCGCCGCTCAACTTCCTGGCCGGCGTGAAGCTCGATTTCGGAGCCGTCAATGCAGCCCATCCCGACGCATTCAGATAAACTGATGGTGCCGGGAAGGGGACCTCTGCATGAAGCGAGCGGCGATGATTTTGATCTTTTGTTGCGCAACCGGATGCATCCAGGTGCCGGCGCCGCCCCCCAGCACGATTACCTCGTGGAGCCCGATGGGCGGCTTTTCGATGTCGTCCGGGTCTAATTGTGCAGGACAAGCCACTCTCACTGGCGGCGCCGCGACAGTTCAGAACGCCTGTTTCTCCGGCGCCGATAACGTCGTGCTCTGTACGGATACGACCGCCGTCAGCGCTGTCCGCTGTACGCCCGCCCTCGGGACGCTGGCGATCGCCGGGTCAAGCAGCGATGTCGTCGCCTACGCGCGGATCCGTTAACCCCGTGGCTGCGTCGAGTCAAAACTGGCTGCGCGAGACGGTTCGCGGTTGAGAGCCGCGCGGGCCTGTGTTAATTCCATACGACGCTCGGGGCGTAGCGCAGCATGGTAGCGCACCTGCCTTGGGAGCAGGGGGTCGGCCGTTCAAATCGGCTCGCCCCGATTTCGCGCCAGTAGCTCAGGTGGATAAGAGCAGCGGCCTTCTAAGCCGCGGGTCAGGGGTTCGAGTCCCTTCTGGCGCGCCACGAGAGCGCGTCGTAGCGGCGCAGCAGCCGCCGCGATGATGGGTTTTGGAAGGGTTGCGTGCGACAGACCGCGACGGCGGTTCTGTGCGCGGTGGTGAGTGTAGCTCAGTTGGCAGAGCACCGGGTTGTGGCCTCGGCGGTCGAGGGTTCAAATCCCTTCACTCACCCCAAAAATCTCTTGTCAGGAAGATCTTGCCAGAAAATCTCCTGCCAGGAGGACGTTTGCCAGGTCGACAGGGTTTCCCACGGTGGGCCGTTAGCTCAGTTGGTAGAGCAGCTGACTCTTAATCAGCGGGTCTGGAGTTCGAGTCTCCAACGGCCCACCACCAAAGGCCAAAAAATGCAAGCTTTTCTCTGAAGCCAACGCAGACATCATCCGACTCGCCAAGCCGAATTGCACCGATTTAGTCAAGCTGGCACGAACATGGAGCGCTGCTTTGCGCCCGTTGGAACGGTTTGCTCTGCTCTCAACGCTCAGTTCCGTTCGCCGCGGCCAGAGCAGCGACTAACCGCCTGTCTTTACTGATCTCGATCCCGACCGCATCGAACGGATTTGCCGGCTGGCGCGTCCATCGTTTACCAAGGCGGTCTTTTCTAATCCCGCCGGCGCCGATTTCGCTCAAGTCAGATGGCCAAAGAGGTCGGGCTGTCGGCTAAAAGTTGAAGCGCCGAACAGATCATCGGTCTGAGCGTCGCGGCTGGAAATCGTGGCTAAGCCAAAGCGTTCTTCGATGAATTTGGCGAAGGACGAAAACTCGGCCATCTTATGGAAGATGTAACCTGGCCGGGCAAAGGGCGAGACGATAATCAGCGGCACGCGGAAGCCGAGGCCTTCGCTATCGAGCTGGGGGGCAGCACGTGATCATAAAAGCCCCCGAAGTCGTCCCAAGTGAGGAAAATCACCGCGCCGGGCCACGACGGACCATTCTGCACGGCACTAATCTGAGTCATGGTCCAGCCCATGCCGGCGCTGATCGAAGAGGGCGGATGCTCGGAGTATTTATCCGGCGCGATCAGCCACGATACTTGCGGGAGATTGCCGCCGGCGGCGTCGGTGGCGAATTGTTGCCAAGGACGAAAGTCGACCGCCCAGTCGGGCCCGCGCCGCACCAAGTTGATCGCGTCCGCAGGGATACCCATTGATAGGCGGTTTGGCCTTTTGGCGGGCCGTAATACGCCCACGACACGTGGGCGGCGTCCAGCTCGTCGAGCAGGCTAGTACCGGTAAAGCACGGCTTGACCGGTCCGGTCAGGGTTTCAACTTTGGTTCCCGCGCGGGAATCACAACCCCAGACCCCCTGCTGCGTCGGATTGTCGATCGCGCCGAAACTCGTGGCCGTCGTCGCATAGAGGTGATTCGGAAAGGACGGGCCCATCGCGCTGGTAAAAAATTCGTCGGCCAGAACGTAGCTCGTGGCGAGATTCCAATAATCCGTGATATCCGCCTGATAGTATTGTCCGTAACCCTCGTGATTGAAGCGGTCCATCAAGCCGTTATCGTAATCGTAGCGGGCGCTCGATTCTGAATGAGGAATATCCTGGATAGCCTTGGTCAAATGCTCGAGCGCCAGCAGCTTACCGCGATGATTTCCGACGGTCACGCCGTCAGCGCCGGGATAGGTGCCGAAATAGTTATCGAGCGTGTGGTTCTCCTTGACCATGATTACGATGTGTAGCACCGAAGTAGGTATTGTCTGGGCGTTCGCGTTGCCAACTGCGGCAATCCACAGTGTCGCCCCTAACATAAGCAATTTTGGTTTCGTCATTTTTCCATTTCTTGGTGGTTTGCAGGGATGAAAGCATTTTCCGAAAGGTTGTCGACTCGTTTAGGTCACTTCAACGGTGTGTTCGCGACCTGTAGAGCCACGGACCGTTCGGGAGTCGGCGTCTCGGGAGCGGTCTCCACAGCCGCGCCTACCCGCCCGTTCATCAGTTTTACCTCAAGCCAAGCCGCGGCGAACAGCCATGAAAGCGAACCGACCAACGCCCCGATCCCGAAGAACAGCAATAACAGCATGTTTTCTTAACTCCCTGCTCGGCAGAGCATGGGCGTTAGCCCCGAATGGCCGCCCGCGATTACTAAGCAACCGGCGTGCCCAGCTCAAGACCACCTAACCATCGCGCTTTAGCGCAAGCTCTGGTGGGTATCGGGCAGAATGCCCCGATGGGAACCGGCCCGGGTGGGGCGGGACGCCCCACTTCACGATATCATCGGCGGAAAGATGGGCGTTGCGGCGGGCGCGCCGGGTGGCACGCAATTCGCGTTCGTTCTATTTTAAGGAAGCTTAGAACCTTGCGCCGAAGACCGCCGATGAAAGTTGGAACCCGACTCACGTTGATGATGCTGGCATTTCTCGGACCGGTCGGGCTGGTCTACACCTTCGTGACTTTGCGCAGCACCACGCTGATTTTTGCCGAGGACCTGAGGGCGGAGGCCAAGATTGCGCAGCGCGCTTTGAATGCCTCGCTCACCCCCGATGTGCAGCAGGGTGAATGGGACGAAGTCCACTATATTATGGCGGCGATCGGCAGCGACGATCTGGTTGCCGCGCTGCTCGACAAATCGGGCAGGATCCGATTTGCGTTGCGGGGTTTTCCGATAGAACCGCCGTCGCTTGAGTGGATTTCGCGCCGGATCAAGTCCACCGGCGCCGCGGAATTTATGCGTCGCGCGGGCGGCCGCACTTGGTATTGCCGGATCGTCGCGCTGGGGCCCGGCGCTTCGGGATACCTGATGGTCGCACAAGACTGGACCGCGCTGAGCAAGGATCGCGATCGTCGCATCGTCGCGGCGCTAATCGCGATCGCCGGAGTGTTGCTGATCGTGGTCACGGTGATTCCATTGGTCGCCCGGCGCTATGTCTCGCGTCCGCTTGCCGACCTCCGCAGGCGCGTAATGAATCTGGACGGCGCCGACGGCTCGCAACCCCGCCCCGGTGGCGATGAGATGACATTGATTTCTGAAGAGTTTCAGCGCGTTGACGATGAATTGGCTAGCGCGCGCCGACGCCTGCTCGAAGAGAGCGAGCGCAAGTTGCAACTCGAACGCCGCCTGCGGCATGCCGACAAACTCGCGACCATCGGGACGCTCGCTTCCGGTTTTGCTCATGAGATCGGAACGCCGCTCGGGGTGATTCGCGGACGCGCGGAATTGCTGCTCAGCGGCTATCCGAATGAACGCAAACTGGCGGAGGCACTGTCGACCATCATCGCCCAGATCGATCGCATTACCAAGATGGTGCGGATGCTGCTTGATCTGGGCCGCCGCCGCGAGATCCTGCGGGCGGCAACGGACGTGAGGACGATCGCCGTTCGGACCATTGAATTGCTCGAGACCGAGGCCGCTCGGCGCGGCATCGCGGTGGTTGCCGAGCTGGGCGCGGAGGCGCTGGTCGTCGACTGTGACCCCGATCAGCTGCAGCAGGTCTTCGTCAATCTCGAGATGAATGCGCTCGACGCGATGGCGGGCGGCAGCGGGACGCTGCGGGTGAGTGCCTCCGCCGCGGACTCAGCGGGCGGCGTGCGCATCTGCTTCGAGGATAGCGGACCCGGCGTCCCCACCGCGATCAAGGATCGCATCTTTGATCCATTTTTCACCACTAAGGCTCCGGGCAAGGGCACCGGAATGGGCTTGGCGGTCAGCCAGTCGATTGTCGCCGACCATGAAGGCGAACTGTCCCTCGAGCCGAATTCCCGCGGCGCGCGCTTCGTCGTGACCCTGCCGGCGGCGGCCCCGCCGCGGGTGCTCGCGCGGAGCGCGTGAGGCAAGGCTCGCATGGATCACAAGGCGACGATCATGGTCGTTGACGACGATAGCGCCATGACCGGCATGCTGGCCGAAGTCCTCAGCGCGGCCGGCTACGCCGTGCTCGCGGCCAATTCGGGCGAGGAGGCGCTGGCGCGCATCGCGCGGGCATGCCCGGATCTGGTGATTTCCGACCTCATGATGACCGGCATCAGCGGCCACGAGCTGCAAGCCGAAATCAAGCGGCAGTATCCGGACCTGCAGGTCGTGATGATCACCGCCTTTGGCTCGATCGAAACGGCGGTGGAATCGATGCGGCTGGGTGCATTCGACTACATCACGAAACCGTTTAGCAACAGCGAGTTGCTGATAGTGGTGCGGCGCGCACTTGCGGATCTCGAGCTCCGTCAGGAGGTGCGCCGGCTGCGCAGCGAATTGGCGCGCAGCTATGGCCTCGAAAGCATCATCGCGGCCAACCCGCGAATGGCGGAGTTGCTCGAGATGGTGCGGCGCATCGCCGACAGTCCGGCGAACGTTCTTTTGACTGGCGAGAGTGGCACCGGCAAGGATCTGCTCGCCCGCGCGTTGCACTTCCACAGCAGGCGGGCGAAAGCCCCGTTCGTCCCGATCAATTGCGCAGCGATTCCCGAGAGCCTGCTCGAAAGCGAGCTGTTTGGTCATGTGCCGGGCGCGTTCACCGGCGCGCGCCAGAACAAGACCGGGCTGATTCAAGCGGCGGCCGGCGGCACGCTGTTTCTCGACGAGATCGGCGAGATGCCGCGGGCGCTGCAAGCCAAATTGCTGACTGTGATCGAAACCAAGCGCGTGCGGCCGCTCGGGGCCACCGCCGAGACCGCGGTGGATGTGCGGGTGGTGGCGGCGACCAACGCCGACCTTGATCAGGCGATCGCGGCGGGCACGTTTCGGGCAGACCTGTACTATCGGCTCTCTGCGATCATCCTGCACCTGCCGCCGCTGCGCGAACGGCGCGAGGATATTCCCCTGCTAATCGAACATTTTATGGCGCGCGCCGCGGCCGAAGCGGCGCGGGCGCCGGCCGCGATCGCGCCCGACGCGATGCAGCGGCTGTTGCGCTACGCCTGGCCGGGCAACGTCCGCGAACTCCAGAACGCGATTCAGCGCGCCTTAATCATGTGCGTTGAAGGCCGCATCAGTCGCCACGACCTGCCCAGCAAGATCGCCGGCAACGGGGCTGACGAGTTTCCGCGTGACGAGGCGTTTGCACGACGGCCGACGCTCGATCAGCTGGAACGCGACTACATCCGGTCGATACTAGGTGCGGTGGGTGGCAACAAAAGCGAAGCCGCGACGATTCTAGGCATCGACCGCAAGACGCTTTATCGTAAGCTCGAAGAGTCGGCGACTCGCGCCGCGTTAGTCGAGGCCGCGGCGCGCAGCTCCGGCCCCGGCGATGAATCGTAAGCGCGCGCGGCGGGTGAACCCGCTCCATCTCGCGCAGAGTTTGACGGCAGCCCTTGCCATATGAGTATCGTTGCGCCCGCATCGCAAGCGTCAGTTTTCACGGTGATGGTCGTCGACGATCAGCACGAGACGCTGACCTCCACCCGCATGTTGCTGGAACATGAAGGCTACCGGGTACTGACCGCGGCCAGCGGCGCGGCGGCGCTGGCAACGCTCCGCGAAGAGCGCGCGCAACTCCTGCTGATCGATTACTTCATGCCGCGGATGAACGGCGAGCAGTTGGTCGAGGCAATCCGTCAATTCGACCGCGACGTGCAGATTATCTTGCAGACCGGCTATTACGGGGAAAAGCCGCCGCGCGAGATGATGCGGCTGCTCGACGTGCAGGGTTATCACGATAAGACGGATGGACCCGATCGGCTGCTGCTGGGGATCGAAACCGCGCTCAAGAGCGCGCGCCAGCTCGCGCGGGTCAAAGGCGCGGAGGCTGAACTGGTCGAATCGCAAGCCGAGTTGCGCCGCCTCTCGATGAGGCTGCTCGAGTTGCAGGAGGAGGAGCGCGAGCGGATCAGCCGCGAACTGCACGATGAACTCGGCCAGCTGCTGACCGCGATTGCGCTGGATCTCGATTGGTCGTCGCGCCATTGCCCGTCGACGCTGCCCGCGCTGGCCGCGCGGCTCGCGGAGTCCAGGGCGCTGATCGAAGATGCGATCCGCGGCACTCGCGAGCTGTGTTCAAGCCTGCGGGTTGATGAATGGCACGAGCGCGGCCTCGCGGCGGCCGTGCGCGCCTGCGTCCGCGAGTTTGAAAAACGCTGTTCGATGGCGGTGAGCTTTGCCGCTTCGCTGGAGGATGAAGAGTTTGAGGCCGAGGTCGTGCGCAACGTCTGCCGCATTGTCCAGGAAGCGCTCAACAACGTGGGGCGTCATGCGCAGGCGGCCAAGGTCGCCATTGAGTTGAGCCGCACCGCAGAGCATCTGGCGCTGTCAGTGGCGGACGACGGGATCGGGTTTGACACCGGCAAGAAGAGCGATCCGCTTGCGTCCGGCCTGATCGGGATGCGTGAGCGCGCCCGGCTGATCGGCGGCCAGCTAACCCTGCGATCGGTGCCTGGCGCAGGGACCCGGATCGAACTGACGCTGCGCGCGGGTGCGCGCGTCGCGCGATGAACGCTGCCGGTTTCGTCGATTCTGCCGGCCGCTTTGAGCAGCTGTCCACCAACGCCCAAGGCGTAATCATCGGCCGGATTCCGCTCGGCAGTGGGCCGGCGCGGGAGCCACAAAGGTTGTGATCAAGCCGGCCAATAGACGGCGTCACGACGCCACCGCCGCGGCCCTCGCCGTGTTGATGATCGCGCTAGCCGTGACCTGCACGATCACCAGCCTGCGCTGGATTGGACGAACCTTCCCCGGCTTTTTCGTAATGGCCAACGGCGTGGTGGCGTCGGTCAGCCTGCCCGACTGGCCGGCCGCTAAGCACGACGTTTACCAGCACGCCGTCATGGCGGTTAACGGAGTGCCCACCAACACCGGACACGAGGTGTACGCGATCGTGGGCCGCCTGCCCAGTGGCGCAAAGATCACTTACATGCTCCGCCAAGGCGACCGCCAGTCAGAGCTAGCCGTCAACTCGCGCACCTTCACTGATCAGGACTATCTGCTGATCTTCCTGCCCTATCTGTTGTCGGGTCTGGGACTGGCCCTCATCGGCATCGCGGTGTGGTGGCTCGCGCCGGAGGCGGCGGGTGGCCGAGCCCTGCTGATCGGTGGAATTGCCGGGGGCGTGTTCGCGATCACGGCCGCGGATTTATATTCGCCGGCGAATTTCTTCAGACTGCATATCCTGGGCGAAGCGTTTTTCCCGGCGGGCCTGCTGATCCATCTGGCGCTGGTCTTTCCAGTCGATCGTTTGCGCCGATGGCGCGGGTGGCTGCTCGCGCTCCCGTATATGATCGCAGCGGCATTGGGCGCCAGCTACGAGTTCTACCTCTACCGGCCGGCGGCCTACACGCTGATCCACAACCTGTGCATGATCTACGCCGGCCTCGGCGGCATCTTTCTGCTTGGCGCAGTAGCCTGGGACTATTGCACCAGCCCGTCTTTTCGGGTGCGGCAGCGACTGCGGATCATCCTGCTCGGACTGCTGGCCGGATTCACTTTCCCCGGCGCGCTGATGCTCTACTCGGGGCTCGCCGGCGGCGCAGTGCCGGTTAATTACGCGGGTTACACCGTCGTCATTTTTCCGCTCAGCGTCGGGTACGCCATTATCAAACACGACCTGTTCGAGATCGATGCGTTGATCAAGCGCGGAGTCTATTACCTGGCGCTGACGGCGACCTTGATGCTCGGTTATCTGGCAATGCTCGCGCTGCTTGATTTGGACCTCAACGCGGCGCATTTAGCCCCAACGCTGCCGGCCTCGCTGGCTTTCATCTCGATCCTGGCCCTGCTGCTCAATCCGCTGCGCAACCTGCTGCAGAAAAGCATTGACCGGATCTTTTTCCGGTTGCATTACGATCCGCGCCGGATGCTCGAAGCGAGCAGCGCGGCGCTCGGCTCGACGCTGCGGCTCAACGAGATTCTGGCCTTTGTGCACGAGACGATCGGCGCCACCGTGGCGGCCCGGGATTGCCGGATATTTCTCCAGCAGCCCGCGCATGGCCGCTACCTTTGCGTCTATCCCCCGATGGACCATCCGCCGACGCTGGCCGCCGATGATCCGCTGGTCGAACGCCTGAAGTCATACCATCAGGGGGTCTTTACGACCGAGGATGGCGAAGAACCCAGCTTCGCGCCGGCCCGGATGGCGCGCGCGCACGAATCCGAGGTCGCGCAGCAGACGATGCTCGCGGCGCCGCTGATGCTCAAGCATGAGTTGCTCGGCATGATTCTGCTCGGGCGTAAGGAATCCGGCGCGTTTTTCTCGGCGGACGACCGGGCTTTCCTTGGCGCACTCGCCAATCAGAGCGTGCTGTCAATCGGCAACGCGATGGCTTATGCGGAAATCGAAGCGCTCAACCTTGCGCTCGAGGCGCGGGTCGAGGAACGCACCCGCGAACTCGCCCGCAGCAACGCCGATCTACGTTCGTCGATCGAACGCCTCGGCCACGCTTATAGTGATCTGCAACGCAGTCGCCAAACCCTGACTCGCGCCGAAAGCATGGCCGCGCTAGGCCGCTTGAGCGCCGGTATCGCGCACGAGATGAACACCCCGCTGGGCGCGTCGATGACCTCGCTGAAACTGATTCAGCAACTGGTCGAAGAATTGCCGCGGCCGGCGCCGACCGGCAATGCCCCACACAACGGCGCCGCCGTCCAGCAAATCATGATGCTGGTGTCCAACACGCGCCAGTGGATCGACAAGGCCGCGGCGCATATACGCAGCCTCAAGGCCCACACGCGCGATCTGGAGCAGGAAGAAAGCCGCACGTTCTCGGTGCGCGAGCTCCTTGAGCAAATCGAGCCCCTGGTCGCCCACCGCTTGCGGCTGGCCGACTGCACGCTCAAGGTCACCAGCGGCCCCGACCCGCTGGTCTTCGGCGACGCGGGAAAGCTCAGCCAGGTACTCACCAATCTGATCGTCAATGCGATCGACGCTTACACCACCAGTCTCCTTGAAGAGCGGACGGTCGGCGTGGATATTCGCAGCGATCAGAGCGCGGTGGTGATTACGGTCAGCGATCACGGCTGCGGCATCAGTCCCGCCAATCTCGACAAGATCTTCGACCAGTTCTTCTCCACCAAGCCGCTCGGCGAGGGCACCGGCCTCGGCCTGTCGATCTCGCGCGATATCGTCACCGCCCTGTTCGGCGGAACGATAAGCGTTGAATCGGCCGTCGACCAGGGCAGCCGCTTCATCGTGTATATTCCGGCCGCGTCGCCGCGCGACAATCCCGCCGCGCCCCGCAAGCCAGGAGTACGCAGCTGAGTGTGACGCTTCCGGCGGCGGGCGCATCCGCCGACTAACCGGGCTGCTAATATCTAAATTCATTCAATTGACTGAATACCTAGGCGGCGCGGCGAGCGGGAGCAGCCGACGCCGGGGTCAGCAATCGATACATCGCGCGGGCATTCTCCCAGCAGGCAAAGTCGCTCTCGATTCGGCGGCGGGCGGCCAGCGCGAGCTTGCGTTGCAGCGTGGCGTCGCCGAGCAACCGCTGGAGCGCGTCGGCCGCGGCGTTGGGATTACGCGCGCCAACCAGGAGACCGGTCTGTCCATGCTCCACCAGTTCCGGGATACCTGAAATGGCGGTGGTCACCACCGGAACACCGGCGGCCATCGCCTCGGCCAGAACGTTGGGGATGCCGTCGCGATCGCCGTCCTCGGCGATCTGCGGCACCAGGGCAAAGGCAGTCGCCTGACAGTAGAGCGCGATCAACCGGTCATGCGCCATCGCACCCGTAAAGGTGACCCTCCCGTCAAGACCAGGTTCCTGCCCTTGCGCCTCGAGGCTCGCACGCAACGGGCCGCCGCCGACGACGATACAACGGAACGCGATGTCGCGCGCCCGCAATATGCGGCACGCTGCGAGCAGGTCGCCCATGCCTTTTTTCGGCACGAGCCGGCCGACCGACAGGATGAGTGGCGGCAGCGCGGTGGCGTTGTTACCGCCATGGCCTGCCAGCGCGGGGGAGCGTGGCATGGCGGGAAACTCGCTCAGGTCGATCCCGTGATAGACGAGATTCAGCTTGCCGGCGTCGGACGGCTCGGCGAGCCC
Organism: Candidatus Binataceae bacterium; assembly: GCA_035308025.1. Taxonomy (NCBI): domain Bacteria; phylum Candidatus Binatota; class Binatia (SeqCode); order Binatales (SeqCode); family Binataceae (SeqCode); species Binataceae bacterium (SeqCode). The sequence goes on along the minus strand of DATGHL010000053.1, from coordinate 139,104 downwards.
GCCGAGATAGTCCATATTGTAGCGGGTGCAAGTCGAAACGAAGCTGGCGGCATGGAGCCGGCGGCGGATCACCTCGCGCGGAGTCAGGTAGAGATCCTTCGCGTGCGTCGTGAAGCTGAAGGGCACCTCCAGCATCAGGCTCGCCATATGGGCAACGGCGGTGGGCGCGTTGGCAAAATGCGCATGGATATGGCCCACACCAGCGCGCCGGCAGCGGAGCGCGATGTAAGCCGAACGCATGAACTGCTTCCAGACCCCGAGCGGCCGCTGTGACTGCGCCGACCACCCGACGGCGAGCAGCAGGACATGGAGATAGCGCAGCGGCGCCGACGCGAGCATCAGCAGATGCGACCACAGAATCGTACCGATCCGCCGCAGCGGATTGGCCGGGAAATAGGTCACGGGAGCGGCGACTTCGGCCAGGGTCGGATGGGTCAGTTGCTCTTCCGGACGCAGCAGGGAGAAGATTTCGAGGCGCGCGCCCAGACGTTCGAGCGCCCGGATTTCGTTGAGGATAAACGTCTCGGATAGGCGCGGGTAGCGTTTCAGGATGAAGGCGACGGGGGGATTTGCAGGTATTTTCATGGTTCCTCGCTTGCTTGAGAGATAGCGCCGCAGCGCGCTGCGGCGGCGTGCGAATGACTTATTCATAGCGGAGGGCCTCGATCGGCTTGAGCAGCGCGGCCCGCTTGGCCGGGTAATAACCGAAGAAGACGCCCACCGCGGCGGAAAACAGTAGCGACCCCACGATCGGCGTGAACGAAAGCACCGTCGGCCCCAGATCGAGCGCTGTGACTGCCACGGCGCCCAACACTCCCAACACCACGCCCGCCAAACCGCCGGCCAGGCTGAGCAGCACCGCCTCGGCCAGGAACTGCGCGAGGATATGGGTGCGTTGCGCGCCGACCGCCAGGCGGATACCGATCTCGCGCGTCCGTTCGGTCACTGACACGAGCATGATGTTCATGATGCCAACGCCGCCGACTACCAGCGCGATCGAGGCCAGCGCGGCCAGCAGCATCGTCAGCATTCGGCTTGTGCTAGCGGAGGCCTGCGCGATCGCGGTCATGTCGTGCACCGTGAAGTCGTCGTCTTGCCGGGGCTTGAGGCCGTGCCGCTCGCGCAGCGTAGCTGTCAGTTCGTCGATGGCGGAGTCGATCAGGCCGGCGTTGACCGCCTGTGCGTATATGATATTCACCTTACCGAGCATCCGCGGCGCCTGGCCGGCCATCGTGTTGCGCACCGCCTCGACGTTGTAATGGGCCTCAAACGCGGGCGCGGAACCGGGGTCCGCGATTGCCGCGGAGCCCCCGCCCGCGGCGGTCGCGGAGCCCAACACGCGGCGCTCGGCGGTGGTGAACGGGATCATCACCGCATCGTCCTGATCCTGTCCTTCGTTGGTCGCGCCCTTGGGTGCGAGCACGCCGATAACGCGGAACGGCACGTTCTTGATGCGAATCGAGGCGCCCACCGGGTCGTCCGTATCGAACAGATTGGTTGCGACGGTTTGGCCGAGCAGGCAGACGGTGGCCGCGGTGCGCGCCTCCTCATGATTGAAAATGCGCCCGCTGGTCACGCCCCAGTCGCGAATCGTGAAATACTCGGGTCCGGTGCCGACGATCACGGTGCTCCAGTTGCGATCCTCATTAACCACCTGCGCGGCCTGGCGAATGACGTAGGCGACGCCGCCGATTGCGGCATCGTCAGCGCCGATCGCGCGCGCGTCGCCAACCGTCAGCTTGGAGTTGCTGCCGCTTCCGACGCGCACGCCGCTGGCGATCGTAGTACCCGGATGGACTGTCAGCATATTCGTGCCGAGGCTGCGGATCCGTTGCTGGATCACCGCGCTGGTGCCCTGGCCGATCGCCATCATGAGCACCACGGCGGCGACGCCGATCAGGACGCCGAGCATCGTCAGCCCCGCGCGCAGCCGGTTGCGCCCGAGCGAGCGGCGCGCGCTCAGCAGAATCATCGCGGCGAGCGCCCGCCAGGCGCCGCTCTCCGCGATCGCGGCGGGGGGCGAGGGGACCGCATCCGCGATCGTGGGCGGCGCGGCCGGCGCAGTGCGTGGGTTAAGCTGGTCCGTGACGATCAGCCCGTCGCGCAGCGTGATCGTGCGGTCGGCGCTGCGCGCAACCTCGGCGTCATGGGTGACCATCACGATCGTCAGACCCTGCTCGTGGCAAAGCGTGCGGAGCAGGTCGAGGACCTCGGCGGCGTTGCGCGAATCCAGATTACCGGTCGGTTCGTCGGCCAAGAGCACCAGCGGGCGGTTGATCAAGGCGCGCGCGATTGCGACCCGCTGCTGTTGGCCGCCGGAAAGCTGATTGGGCTGGTTGTCGAAGCGGCCCTCGAGCCCCAGCGTCGCCAGCAGGCGCCGCGCGCGCGCCCGCCCCGCCGCGGTCCATCCGGAGTAGATCAATGGCAGCTCGACGTTTTCCAGCGCACTGGTTCGCGCGAGCAGATTGAAGCTCTGGAAGACGAAGCCCAGTAGGCGGCCCCGCACGGCCGCCAGCCCACTGTCGTCGAGCGTGCGCACGTCCACGCCGTTGAGCAGGTAGCGGCCGCCGTCGGGGCGATCGAGGCAGCCGAGCAAATGGAGCAGCGTGGACTTGCCCGAGCCGGACGCGCCCATGATCGCGAGGAACTCGCCGCGCCCGAGCGTGAGGCTGACGCCGCGCAGCGCCAGAAAGGGCTCACCGCCCACTTCGTAGCGCTTGACGAGATCGCGAGCTTCAATAATCGGCGTCATGATGGCTTAGCGCCCGGCCGCGGCCGTGAGTTCGTCGGCAGACGGGGCCCCCACGACTTCCTGGGTCGCAAGCTGATCGCCCAGAACGGGGCCGGGACCGATCAACTCTGCATAGTCGGCGTTGCGCAGGCCGAGCGCGACCGTCATCGGCGCCGGGCGGCCGTCACGCATCACCCAGACCCGCGACACGCGGCGGCCAGGCGATACTGCCGGCGCTGCTGGTTGGGACGAGCGCGCGTCGTGCGGGGTGAAATGGAGCGCGCGGACCGGAATCCGCACGACGTCGTCGCGATGGCCGGTGATGATATTGACGTCGGCGGTCATGCCCGGCATCAGCGTAAGGGCGCGGTTATCGATCGCGATCACGACGTCGTAGGTGACAACGTTCTGCACCGTAATCGGGGCCTGACGAATCTGATTCACCACACCCTGCATCGTGCGGTTGGGAAACGCTTCGACGGTAAAGGCGGCCGGCTGCCCGACGCGGATATTGCCGACGTCGGCTTCGCTGACGTTGCAATCGATCTGCATCCGCGTGAGGTCGCGGGCGATCAGGAACAGCACCGGGGTTTGGAAGCTGGCCGCGACGGTCTGGCCGACGTCGACGTTGCGCAGCACCACGGTGCCATCCACTGGGGAGACGATATTGGCGTAGTTGAGATTAACCTCGGCCTCAGCGAGCGCCTCCTGCTGCTGTTGGGCCAGCGCACGATTAACCTTGACCTGGGCCGCGGCCTGATCGGCCGAGCTGCGGTATTGATCGACCGTATCCTGGGCGACGGCGCCCAGCGGCAGCAGCTCGCGGGCGCGCTGGTAAAGCAGGCGCTTGTAGCCGGCGTCGGCCTGATCGCGCTCGATCGCGGCTTGCGCGTCGGCGAGCTGTGCGCGCGCCTGCGCGACCTTGAGGGTGAAGGGCCGGGGATCGATCCGCGCGATTAACTGGCCGCGCTTGACGCGCGTGTTGAAGTCGGCATCAAGCTCGATAATCGGGCCGGAGACGTAGCTGCCGACCTGCACGGTCGTGACCGGATTGACCGTCCCACTGGCATTGACTGCGCGCACGATCGCGCCGCGGCTAACCGCGGCAGTCGCGTACCAGACGTTGGGCCTGCGGGCGTGTGCGAGGTAGAGCGCGGCGGCCGTCGCCAATGCGATCGCGGCGGCCAGCCAGGTCCATCGCGCGTGCCTGGCGAACGGATGGGCCACCGGCGGCGCGGCGCTGTCAGGCCGCTGGCCGCTAACGTCGAGATCAAGTTCAAATGCCACGGCGGTTGTCCTCCTAGAACTTGGTGTACCAGGGCGCCCGACGTTCGGCGGACGGCGCCAGTTCAATCTGAAAATGGTCGAGCAGGGTGCCGGTGGCGTGCAGTAAGGTTATTCCGGCGACCTGGAAATTGGCTTGAGCGCTCACCTGGCTGGCCTGAGCCGCGATCAGTTCCTGCTGAAATTGCAGGACCTCGTGGCTGTCGGCGAGGCCCAGCGAGTAGCGGCCGTCTTCGGCGCGCAGCGCGGCGCTCGCCAGATCGACGGCCGCGGCCGTCGCGCGCACCTGCTCGCGGCCACGGTCGAGCGCACTCAGCGCGTTCTCGACTTCGCTCACGACGTTATTGAACAGATCGCGGTAACGCAGTTGCTCCTGATCGTACCGGATTCGCGCGTTGGCTAACTCCGCCTGGGCGGTCTCGTTCGCCAGCGGGACATCGAGGTTCAGCCCGGCCTGAAAATGGTAGAAGTTGAACTTGCCCAGGCCGTTAAGCGCGTCGCCGTAGACTCCTTGATAAGGCACGGCGATGCCGGTTTTGGCGGCCCCCCCGCCCAAGGTGGTGGTGCAGTTGCTCGGAAAGATCGCGGTCGAAACGTGGATACAGTTGACGTTGCCGCCGATCGCCGAAACCCCGACGCCGGCAGTCGCATCGAGCTCAGGCAGCGTTTGATTATTGGCATAGTGCAGATCGAGGCGATCGTTCCGCAGGGCGGCCTCGAACGCGGCGAATTCGGGCCGACGATGGAGCGCGTCGTCGAGCGACTGCGTCACGCTCGCCGATAGTGCGACGCTGTTGCCGACCGCCAGGGGCTCGAGGTCGCGAGGCCCGGCGCCCGTCGCGGCGGCGCCCAGGTCGCGCCATAACGCATCCTGCGCCTGCGCCAGCTCGTCTTGCGCCGCGGCTACCTGCGCATTAGCGCTTTCGACCTGGGAGCCGGCCTCCTTGACGGCCAGCGTCGCCAGCAGTCCGCGCTGCGCGCGGGCGCGATCGAGCCCCAGCAACTGCGTCGCGAGCGTCAACGCGCCGCGCGCCACGTCGAGCGCTTCGCGCGCCCGCACCGCTTGCCAATAATCGACGCCCACCGCCAGCACGAAGTCCGACAGGCGCTGCTCCAGCACGGCGCGCGCTTGCGCTTCGCCGGCCTCGGCCATCCGCACGTGGATCGTTGCGAAGCCGAAGCCGAAGTTGCGCAGCAGCGGCTGGCTCAGCGTCGCCGACAGATCCGTGCTGTAGAACGGGTTGAGCCCGAGATCGATATAGTTCGACCGGACGTGGCTATTGTCGAAAGTGAGCGACAGCGAGCCGTTAGTCGACCCCAGCAATTTGGTCAGGCCCAGGTCCCAGCCCTCCTGGCGCTGGTCGGTGATCGGATTACCACCGGTATCGAACAGAAAGCGGGTCGGCAGCACGTCGCGCCGCCAGCTCAGTTGCGAGGTCAGGCTCGGGTCAAACGCGCCTTCGCTGGCGCGGATTACCTGATGGGCCGCAAGGGGTTCAAGCACTTCGGCGCGCAGGGCGGGATTGCCGCGCAAAGCGAGCGTGATCGCCTCCTTGAGTCCGATCGGCCGCGGCGCGCCGAAACTCAGGCGCAGCGGCTCCTGGCCGCCGAGGTCCGCGACCGGCAGAGTTTCGCTGCCGGGCCGCCACTGATCGATGAGCGCCCGGGGCATCCGCAGCGGCGCCGCGTAGGTTTCGGCGGGGGGCGGCGTGATCGTGATCGGCGCTACTTGCGGCACCGGCGCCTGCCCGATACTGGCGATAGCCGGCGCCGCGCCGGCGGCGGCCGAGCTCTGGGCGCGCGCCCGCACAGGTCCGCCGGCGATCGCGATGACGACGAGCGCCGCGAGATAGCGCGCACAGCGTTTCCGCCCGTCAAAAGCTCTACTTGGCAATTCTTTCTCCTTTTCCATTAGGCCGCCTTGACATTCCGTCCGAGCATCTCGCGGTAGTGCCGGCCATGCTGCAGCAACTCCGCGTGAGTGCCGTGCTCGACGATTCGTGCGTGCTCGAAATAAAGAATCAGGTCAGCGTCGGCCGCCAGTTCGAGATCATGCGTTGCGATAAAAGTTGTCTGGCCGTGCGGCAGCCGCTTGAGCGCCGCGATCACCGCCTCGCTATTCTCGCGATCGAGCCCGTTGGTCGGTTCGTCGAGAATCAGCAGTGGGGCGCGGCGGATTGCCGCCCGCGCGATCGCGATCCGCTGGCGCTGGCCGCCCGACAGGGTCACGCCGCGTTCGCCCACCGGCGTGTCATAACCGAGCGGCAAAGCCTCGATAAACTGATGCGCGTTGGCGAGCCGCGCGGCCGCCTCGATCGCCGCGGGCGAGGCGGCGGGCGCGCCATACGCGATATTGTCGCGCACACTGCCGGCGAACAGCACGCTGTCCTGCGGCACGATGCTAATCTGCGCGCGCAGCGAAGCGAGCGTGTAGTCACGCAGGTCGCGGCCGTCCAGCAAAATCGCGCCGCTACCGACGTCGTAGAGCCGCGGCAGCAGGCCGAGCAGGGTCGATTTGCCGCTGCCGGAGGGGCCAATCAGGGCCACGCGCTGGCCGGCGCGAACCTTGAAAGTGATATCGGTCAAAGCGGGCCGGCCCGGCGCGTAGCCGAAGCTGACGTTTACGAACGCTACTTCACCGCGCGCGCCGGCCGCGTCCGCGGCTCCGGGCCGCTCGCATACCGACGGCGTCTGATCGAACACCGCGAGCGCGCGCTCCCCGGCCACCACTGCGCGCGCCAGGCGGGTCGCCTGCTTGGCGAAATCCTTGAGCGGACGGAAGGCGTTGCGCAAATAACTCAGGAAGATCACCAGATCGCCCACGCTCATCTCGCCGCGCTTGACGATATGCGCGCCGAACCACAGCACCGCGGCCATAACCAGCGCGGTCAGCACGTCGAGCGACCGCCCGAGGCTGCCCGCCAAGCGGCTGGCCTTGATCCCTTCGGCTAGACTGTGATCGTTGTCGGCGGCGAAGCTCGCGGCAAAGCTGTCGCCGAGCGCAAAGGCCTGCACCAGTTTGATCGCGCTGATGGTCTCGGCCGCGGTCGCCGCCATCGCGCCGTCGCGCTGGCGCTGGTGCCGGAGCGTCTCGACGATCCGCCGCGCGCGCAACGCGCTGGCCGCCCAGAAGAGCGGTGCGGCGATCAGTGCGATCAGGCCGAGCTCCAGGTTCATCCATAGCATGAAGGCGAGCGTCGCGCACATGATCAGCAGGCCGCGGAACAGCGGCACCCCGGCGGACGTGGTGGCGTCCGTCAGCACGCCGAGATCGCTCATCACACGCAGCGTCAGATCGCCGCCGCGCGCCTCGCCATGAAACGCCAGCGAGAGGCATTGCAGATGGCGGTAGAGATCATAGCGCGCGGCGCTCAGCACGCGATTGCCGGCCGTCGCGAAACCGATACTGTTCAGGTACTCGAAGAGTGCGCGCAGGGCGGTGAAAGCGACCATGGCGATCACCGCAGCCAGCAACAGAGTATCGCCGCTGAGACGATCAAAAATGTCGATATGCCACCCGGAATGATGATGGCGGCCGGCGATAATCCGATCGAAAATCAGCTTGAGCGGCCACGGCTCGATCAGGCGCAAACCCGCCTCGGCAACGAGCGCGAGCATCGATAATGCGATCAGGCTGCGTTGCCTGCGGATGTAGATCCCAAAGCGTCGCAGCAACCGCCAGAGACTAGCGACCGACTCACTCAAAAGCGGTGCGTGGCGATCATTCATGGCGCTGAGACACCGCAGTCAAGTGACGCCGGCGCCCGGCCCAGGCCAGCCAAGGTCCGCGTGAGCACGCTGTCCCAGCTCCGATCTGCGAGCATCGCCGCGCGCGCTGCCATCCCGAGCTTACGGCGCAGTCCGGGATCCGCGGCGAGCCGCTCCAGCGCGTCAGCCAACGCCGCCACGTCGCCCGGCGGGCAGAGCAGTCCGGTGCGGCCGTCCTCGATGACCTCTTCGATCTGCCCGATGCGGCTCGCCACCACCGGCAGTCCAGCCGCCATGTACTCGAAAATTTTGAGGGGCGAGAAATAGAAATTTGCCAGCGGCGGATACGGCGCCACCGCGATATCCATTGAAGCCAGCAAGGCCGGCACCCGCGCCTGCTCGACCGCGCCGCTGAGTTCGGCGGCGAAGGTCACGTCCGGCGCGCGCAGGCGCTCGGTCAAAGCGGCGCGACCCGGCCCGTCGCCCACCATCAGCAGCCGCAGTTCATGATCGCGAAGACGCAACCGGGCACAAGCCTCGACCAGCGTGTCGAGCCCATGCCAAGGCTTAAGGCTGCCGACGAAGCCTACCGTCAGGGCCCCTTGCGGCGCCGGACTGGCCGGCATAATGCCGGGCCGGAACCACTCGGTATCGACCCCATTGGCGATCAGCCGAATCGGTGCATCGACACCCAGCCGCTCCCGCAGATAGGCAGCCACCCCCGCCGACACCGCAACCAGCCGGCTGGCGGCGGCGAAGGCGCGGCCGGCGACCGCTTCGGCCGCAGGCCGATCGTACAGCTGCCGGTACTGGCTCTGCTCGTCGATCAGCGGAGCGTTGACCTCGAGCACGGCGGGAATTCCGGCGGCGCGGCCATATTCCAGCGCCGCGCAGCTCCACAGCGAGTAGCGTTCATAGATCAGCTCGAAGGGACCCCGCGCGCGCAGCGCGGCAAGCAGATCCTGATTGGCCGCCAATTGCGCCTGCTCGGCCGCGGCGTCACGCGAGCGGGGCGCGGGGAGCTGATAGACGCCTACGCCCTCGAGGCCCGGCGGCGGGGTTCCGGCGGTATTGGCCGCGAAGATGGTCACCGTCGCGCCGCGCCGCACCAGCACCCGCACCATCGCCTGGACGTGCACCGAGGAGCCTTTCGAACCCCAAATGGGAATCCCGCGATCGGCGCACACATACGCCACGCGTTGCGGCTCGCGCTTCGCTTCGGCACCGGCCGGCATGTCATTCATCCTCCGACGACGTCGCGCGCAGGCCTTCACCGTCATCCAGCAGTTGCATCATCAGCCGCGGCAGCCGCTTGAGCCCGCCGAGGTCGACGCGGGCGCGCGCGCTCAGGTTGGCCGCCGGTCCGCTGGCGATCCACTCGCCGAGCCGCGCCGGGGTGGCCGCGTCCGGAGAGAGCATCTCGACCAGCCCGAGTTCGCTCCAGCGCTGCGCCCGCACCAGTTGCTCCTGGCGCGGCTTGACGCGCGGGACCATCAGGGCGGGCTTGCCGCAGGTGAGCAGCTCGCACGCCGTGTTGTAGCCGCCCATTGCGATAACCTTCTGCGCACGGCGCAGCAGTACCGCGGGCTCGGCCACAAACTCCAGCACATGCATCCGCGGATCTGCTTGCGCGCGCGCCCGCGCCAAAATGTCACGGGGAATAAATGGTCCGGTCAGGACCACGCCGTGCATCCCGGCCGGCCGCGGAGTGGACAGAAAAGTCTCAACCAGATGGGCCCCGTCCTGCCCCCCGCCGACTTGGCAGAGGACGAAAGGTTCGTTGGGCAAACCCAACTGGGCGAGAGCGGCAGCGTCGCTTGGTGCGCTTTCCCGGCGCACCCGCGGGTCGAGATAGCCAGTGAAATGGGTCATCGCGCACAGGGCCGGGGAAAAGCCGTACTCGCGCCGGAGGTCGTAGACGGCCGGATCGCCATACACCCAGATGGCGTCGTAGTAATCGGCGATCACCCGGGCGTTATCGAGCTTCCCCCATTCCTGTTTGACGGACTCCGCGTCGTCGAGCGTGTCGCGCAGGCCCAGCACGCAGCGCGGCCGTCCCGCCGTCCGCAGCACCGCTAGGGCCGCGTCGAGTTCCCGCACTGCTCCGCGCGGCACGTTATCCACCACCAACAGGTCGGGATCGAAACCTCGCAGCGCCGCCATGATGAGCGATGTGCGGAGCCCCAGCAGTTCGTTGAGGCTCAACTGCAGATTGCGCGCCTCGTACTGCCCATGATCGTCCTTGTAAAGCGCCGGCAGCGTTACGAAGTCCATCCGCGGGGGGATCGGGAAGGCGCTGGTCTGACGCATCCCCGCGATCATCAGGATGTCGGCATCGGCGTCCGCCGCGAGGAGCTGTTCGGCGATTAGCAGATTGCGCCGCGTATGTCCGAGACCCATCGTGTCGTGCGAGTAGAACGCGACCCGCCGGCGGCGGCGCGGCGCGCGCCGCGTGTTGCTCACGACGAAAGGCCGCCGTCCGAAGTCCTGTCCCGTGGCTGTTACTGTTTCCATCATGGTTTCCGGAGCCTCCCGCCGTCGCGGCTTGAACCGCCGCCGTGCGGCGCGTGATGCAGAGTTAATTCGGTCACCTGCTCATGGTGTCGTGACGCTCACGCGCCGGCCAGCGCGCGCCGTCCGGCACAGCCGGAAACTTCTAGTGGAAATGGCCCGAAAGACCTGTAGGGATTTTGCTTGAACGCGACGTTCAGCGCGGCGCGATGCGGCCGCGCGCGATCACGCAGCCCAGCGCGGCCAGCGCCACGCACAGCCATGCGAACCAGTCGCCGTGGCGCAGATAGAAGGTCAGCTCGTCAGGCAAAGCGACCACGCCGAACGCCGCCCCGTCGGCGCCACCGCGCAGCAGGCCATACGGCCGTCCCAACGGATCGACAAAGCCGGTCACACCCGCCATTGTGGCCCGCGCGAGCGCGCGCTTGTTCTCGGCCGCCCGCACGGTCCCCATCGCGAAATGCTGGGCGGCGGCGGCGCGGCCGCCCGCCGCCGCGAGCCACTCATCATTGGAGATATTCACGAGCAGGTTGGCGCCGCCCCGAACCAACGCCCGCGCATATTCCGGATAGGTTGCTTCGTAACAGATCATCACTCCGAAACGCACCATGCCCAAGTCGAAGACTGTTGCGCGGGTCCCGGCGCTGAACTCCGTCGGATAGTCGGTCGCCCGCGCCAGCAGCGACGGCAATCGGCCGGGCCGGTACTCGGCGAAGGGCAGCAGCAGTTCCTTGTCATACGTGCCCAGCAGATGGCCGCTGTTGGCGAACAAGAAGGCCGAATTGTGGTAGAGCATCCGGCCGTCCACCGCTTCGGCGCGGGGTCCGCCGACCAGCAGCGCGGCGTGCGACGCGCGCGCCAGCCGTGCCAGCTCGAGCTGGACCATCGGATTGCGATCGACATAGAACCCGCTCGCGAACTCGGGCCAGATGATCAGATCGGCGGGCGTGGTTTGGACCGCCGCCCGCGTCAGGGCCGTATAGTCGCGCAGCGCGGCGAAGTAGAATTCTTGCCGCCAGCGCTCCTGGGCGGGCATGTCATGTTCGATCAGCAGGACACGCAGCGTGCGATGGTGGGCGGTGTCGTATTGCTGGATACGCGCCCGGCCATAAAGGACGATCACACCAGCCAGCGCGCCCACGACCGCCGCGCGCATCGCGACCGGCGCGGCGGCGGCCATGAAGCTTTGCCGCGCGCGGCAAAGGTCAAGCGCCTCGGCTACGACCAGACCGGTCGCGGCGAGCAGGAATGAAAGCCCATATACGCCCGTCAGGTCACTGACCTGAAGCAGCGCCGGATGCGTGTACTGGCTGTAGCCGAGCAGCTCCCACGCGAACCCGAGCGGCAGCTTGGCGCGGGCGAACTCGCCCGCCACCCAGCACGCCGGCGCTGCGCTCAAGCGGAGCGCGCCGCGGGCCGAACGGAGGACCAGACTCACCCCGGCGGCGGCCAGCGCGGTGTAGATACCGACGCAGCCGAGATATGCCGCGAGCGTGAGTCCGATCGCCGGCAGACGATTGGCGACGAAGTACGCGACGATCGCGGTCTCCAGCCAATAAGCCACGGCCGCGCTGATCATCACGCCGTAAAGCAGGCCGTATACCGCCGCACGCCGGCATGACCGGCCGCGGAGCACCACATACCAAGGCGTGAGCGCCACCCATCCGGCGCTCGACCAGTTGTAAGGCGGGAAAGCCAGCCCGTAGAGGACGGCGCCGATCGCCAGCAGGGCCAGATCCGCGGCCGTTCGCATGGTGGCGGCAGGAAACCTCAGGGCGTCAGACTCTCCTCGCCCGTCTCGGTTTGCCAGCTGCCCGTCAGGCTGGTGCTCGGCTGGGTCATGATGTTCAGACTGCCGATGGCGCTGCCGGGCGCGATGGCGGCGCCATTGACCTGACCCTTGATCGCGAAGACCACGACGCTGTAGTCCACGTGCGGGGTGCCATCAATATGCCAATTTGGGTCGCTTGGGTCGATCTGCTTGGGCTGGCCAGGCATGTGCTGCGCACAGTAATTCTCGAACGAATGACGGGAGTAGAACAGCCCGTCGCTGCCCGAATCATCGCTCGGCGGCTGCACTTGAAAATGGTTCTGGCTGGTCGAGTTCAGCGCATCAATATAGTAACCCTGCCAGTTGAAGATCTGGACGTCGCCGGTGGCGAAGGTCAGCGGATAGTTATCGAAGTACGCCGTAATCTGCACCGGGTCGCAGACCGCTTGCAGACCGCCGAGGGCGAGATAGAAGGTGCCGTCGGAACCGACCGCCGAGGTAAACGGATCGAGATTGGTTGACGCCACCAGCGACGCCGCCGTCGCCGGCCGGCCCAGCATCGTGAACGAGCTCGACGGGATCGCCATCGTGAGGCTGCCGCTGGCGAGCGCGATACTCACCGGGCCCGGCGGCAGTTCGTCGGGTGCCGTTATCGCCAGTTGCGGGCTCCACGTGAGGCCGCTCGGATCGGTGATCGCGCGTTTGAGTACGACCGCGCCTGTGCTCGTATACGAACTGCCCCCGCCGCTAAAGGTCACGTTCCAGGTCTGGCCGACGCTGAGCTGCGGACCAAAAAACGTGAGTTGCATGCCGGGTACGCCGAATGACGGGATCACTGATCCCGGCAGCGGCGGCGGCTTGCTGCATCCGCATCCGGCCCACGCGACCGTGCTCAGGGTAATGCTCAGCAGCCCGATGACGGCGATCAATCCGATGACGAAGGGCGAGCGAAACCAATGTCTATATTTTGTCATGGCCTGCTTATCTTACCCGAATTGTGCCAAACAGTTCGTGTCAGGAGTTTTTGAAAGTAAAGTGGGCGCCGCGCCTCACGAGGGTTGCGGTGAAGCGTCTGCGACCAATCGGTCGGGCGCAGTAGTAATTGGCGGCCATGCGGCTTCCGCGATCAGTTCGGCCACCCCATCCTCGGTCCCGATTTGCGGCTGCCAGCCGAGCACCCGGGCCGCGGCGCTGTAATCGGCCAGCGTATGGCGCGCGTCACCGGCCCGCGCCGGACCACGCACCGTCGCACCGCCGAACAAAGCCGCAATACGATTCACGCTCAGATTGCGGCCCTGTCCGATATTCAGCGCCCGGCCGTCGGCGATGAAGCAGTCCATCGCGAGCAGATTGGCCCGCACGACATCGTGGACATGGGTGAAGTCGCGGGTCTGCTCGCCATCGCCATGAATCGTCAGCGGCTGGCCCGCACGTTGCGCGCGCAGGAACGTGCTAATCACGGTGACGTACGCGCCCTCGATGGTCATCCGCGGCCCAAACACATTGAAGTAGCGCAGGGTCAGCGTTTGCAACCCGAACAATTGATGGAACAGGCGGGTGTACTGCTCGCCCACGAGCTTCTGCAGGGCGTATGGATTGAGCGGGTTCGGCGTCATTTCTTCGCGTAGGGGCAGTTCGGTCTGGTCGCCGTAGACCGAGGACGACCCGGAGTAGACGACGCGCCGCACCCCAGCGGCATGCGCCGCCATCAGGACGTTTAGCGTGCCGAGCGCATTGGTCAGGTGAGTCTCGCGCGGCTTGACGATCGAGAGCGGCACCCGCGCCAGCGCTGCGGTATGAAAGACACAGTCGACGCCGGCGAAGGCCGGCTTGATCCGCTCTGGGTCGCAGATATCCGCCTCGACCAGTTCAGCCCGCGGATTGAGTACGGCGCGGCGGCCGGTCGCGAAATTGTCCAGCACCCGCGTCCGCATCCCCTTTGCGATCAGGGCGTCGGTCAGATGGGACCCGATAAACCCTGCGCCGCCAGTCACCAGCACTATCCGCTCTTTCGTCGCCATGCTTACACCTTCGCTATGGTTGCAAAATTTTTGATACTCGCCTGAACGCGCCCGCAGGCGCGCCGCTTGCCGCGTTCGGACTGAAACCCGCTGCGCGCCGGCTCCGGCTCAGTGGGGATATGCATTAATTGCGGCTCCAAGTGAAGCACATGTGGATGATTGATCGCGGCGCGTCTCCGCGACAACGTCGAGAGGTCAGACGGGCGCTGGAAGTTCACGGGCGAATCGGCTGAAACCGTCGTCAGGATTTTTCTGAGGCGGGCCCGCGGCGCGAAAAATCCGGGGAAAGTCATTCCGATCCAGCGCACGCTGTTGACCGTCACCATGCCGGCAAGGGCTCCAAGCAGGACGACGAGCACGCCCGCGGCGCCCCGATGCGACCGACGGCTCACGGCCGCCCGGCTAATTCATGGGTCCCGCTTGAGCATACCGCGACGGTGGTCGGTCCACCCGGCGCCGCTGCTCAGTCGTCCCATGAGGTCCCTTTAGAACGCCGCCGGAACGCCTTTTGTCAGGATAAATCTGAAACCTCATCCAGGATTGCGCTCGTGCGCCCTCACCAGGCGTCATCGATCAGCTTGCTGCGCAGGGCAAAGCGGATCAGATCGGCCGTGGTCTTGAGCCCGAGCTTGGCGAGCAGGCGCGCCCGATAGGTATCGACGGTCTTGACGCTGAGGTGGAGGGTTTCGCCGATTTCGCGGCCGGTACGGCCCTCCGCCAGGAGCTTCAGCACCTGCAATTCGCGATCGGACAGGTCAGCCAGCGATCCCGCACCAACCCCCTTGCCGCTTGCCGCCAGCCGCCGGGGCAGATTCTCGAGCAGCGCCGGCGGCAGGTAGGTGCCGCCACCGGCAATTTTGAGCACGGCGGCGGTCAGCTCCTCTCCAGCGATCCCTTTGCCGATAAAACCGCGGGCGCCAGCCTGCAGGGCACGCACCGCGTATTCTTCATTCGCATGCATCGTCAACACGATGACCTTAAGCTCGGGCTGCTCAATCAGCAACTCGCGCGTAAGCTCGATACCGTCCAGGCCGGGCATCGACAAATCAATCAGCGCGACGTCGGGGCGCAGTTTGCGCGCCAGCCGCAGGGCCTCATGGCTATCCCGCGCTTCTCCCACCACACGTAACTCGCGCGAGTCCGCGAACAGCCGCCGCACGCCTTCGCGCACGATCGGATGATCGTCGGCCAGCAGAATTTTAAAAGCCATCGTTCGGATTCGATCCCACCATTGCGCTGCGCCAAGTGTTGCCCGCCCGCGCGAGCGCCGCCAGTGACCTTTACTCAGCCGCTGCGCGGGACTTCGAGCGCGATCCGCGCGCCCTTGCCCGGTGCGGACTCGATCACCAGGCGCGCACCGATCATCAAGGCCCGTTCGCGCATCCCGATCAGTCCGACCGCGTGGGGATCGGTGATCGCCGCCGGATCGAAGCCCCGCCCGTTGTCTACAGCCGTCAGCGTGAACCCCTCCCCCGCGCGCGTGATCGCGATCCGCACCGCGGTCGCGCCGGCGTGACGCGCGATATTGCTAAGCGCCTCCTGCACAATCCGATACACCTGGCGCGCCAACTCGGTGGTAGCGGCGGGGTCTTCGGTCAACGCGCTGGTAAACTCAAGCTCCAGGCTCGCCCGCGTGGCGAACTCATTGGCATAGGTCTCCAGCGCGGAAACCAATCCGCCCGCCCCCAGATTGCCCGGCCGCAGCGTCGCGCAGAGCTCGCGAGTCTCCGCGATCGCCTCGCGCACCAGCCCCGCCGCTTCGCGCAGACGCTCGCTGCACGAAGCGGGCTGGGCGGTGAGCCGGGGCGCCACCCAGTCGAGATCCAGCGCCAGCGCCGTGAGGAGCTGTCCGAGATGATCGTGCAGCTCGCGGCTGATGCCCTCGCAGACCTCGTCCTGCAAATGCAGCAGCCGGTCCGAGAGGCGCCGCAGTTCCGAACGCGAATCCAGCAGTGCCCGGGCATCCTGGCGAATCCGCCGGAGCTGCGCCGCCGCTTTGAGTGCGACGTCGACCCAGAGGAGCAGATGGTCGGGACCCTCGGATTTGTCGTGATAGCCCTGGATAGCCAGCCGCTTGAGCATTTCGCGCGGCGGACGTTCGCCCGCGTAGCCGGTCTGCAGAATGATCTGCACATCTGGATCGAAGGTGCGAATCTGGCGAATTAATTCCTCGCCGGTCATCTGCGGCATGAAGTAATCGATCAGCAACAAATCGGCGGGGGCCTGCCGATGCACGGCGAGGGCTTCGCGCCCACTGGCGGCGAGCGCCACCTGATGGCCTTCGCGATGGAGCAGCAACTCAGTTGAGATCAGGGTTTCCTCCTGATCGTCGACCACCAAGACCCTAAACCCGGAATTCGCGCCCTGTGCGCGCCACCATACCACCCGACCATTCTAGCGCCAAGGGGCCCGCCGCTCTACGGCTCAGGTCGTGGTAAGCACTTTTCGCCAACGCTGCGCAAAGTCGCCCGTTTCGACGCACCGCACCAAGAGCTTCAGACTTTTCCATCTTGTCGACGGTTCACAGATTCTTGAATCAACCTCTGACACACGACACTAGTAGCCGAGTTTGCGGTCGACCTGATTGAGCAGGGGCTGGCCCGCGACGAAGCGGCCGAGATTCTCCGCGAATAGCTGGCAACAGGCCGAGTTGTAGCCCTTGAACGCGCCCGACATGTGGGGCGTTAGAATCGTGTTGTCGAGATCCCACAACGCGCTCTCGGCTTCGAGCGGTTCGCGCTCGAAAACGTCGAGGCCGGCGCCGCCGAGGCGTTTTTCGCGCAAGGCCGCGATGAGCGCGTCCTGATCGATGACCTCGCCGCGTCCGATATTGACCAGGTAGGCGTGCGGGCGCATCGCGGAGATCTGCGCGGCACCGATAAAGCCGCGGGTGGCCGGGGTTGCCGGCAGCGTGACCGTGATGAAGTCGCTCTCGCGCACGATCGCTGAACAGTCGGCGGGTCCGAACCATCGCGCGGGCAGCTTGCCTTCCGGATCGCCGATGCCCGGAGGGCTCCAGCCGGTGTCGGCGCGCTGATCGGGATTGCGCTTAAGCGCGAGGATCGTCATGCCGAAGGCGTGGCCGAGGCGCGCGGTTTCGCGGCCAATCGAGCCGTAGCCGATCACGCCCAAGGTCTTGCCGCGCAGCGAATCAACCGAGTCCATGAAGGCCCAGTTGCGCAGCCACTCGCGGCGCATCTGCGCGCGCATCGTGACGTGAAAACCGTGCGACCAGGCGAGCATCGAGGCGATCGTGTACTCGGAGATGGGCGTCGAGTGAATGCCGCTGGCGTTGGTGATCGCGACTTCGGTGCGCGCGCGCAGCTCGCCCTTCATCACATGGTCGGCGCCGGCCGAAAGAAATTGAATCCACTTGAGGGCCGGTGATTTGCGGATCAACTCGTCAGGCGCGCGAAAGCTGAAAAGCACGTCGCAGCCGTTCGCCGCGGCTTCGATCATCTCGGCCTGCGAGCGGCATCGCCGGTCGATGATCTCGGCGCCGCCGCTGACGCGTTCGAGTTCACGCAGCTCTTCGGGCTCCAGCCCCACCGTCGAAAGAATTCTCATTGTGATCGCGGCTCCCGCTTCTTCTTGGCACGGCGGCTTGTCGTAGTACAAGACGCGGGCGCGAGCCGGGCGGCCTCGTACGCCGCCGCCTCAGGCGGAGAGTGACCGCGGCGCGGCGGCGGCGCGCTCGCTGATCGCCGCGAAGATCCCGGCCAGCGAGACGAAGAGCTGCGGCAGCCCGTCGAGCCGCGCCGCGGCGCGTTCGCTCTTGGCCTGCACCAGCGCACCGATCGCAAAGCGATGCAGACTCAGAATCGCGGCGGCGACCTCGTAGCTGTGGCTTAAGTCGATGACTCCGCTCATGTAGCCGAGCAAGGCGATGCAGCGGTCGAGCTGTGCGCCCGTGACTTCCCACGCCGGAGCGGGATCAGCCACGGCAATCTCGTGGGTCCATCGCGCCAGACGCAGATATAGTTCTTCGAAGGCCCGCTCGTGATTAAGCGTCGTGGTCTGCGTGTTCAGATAGGCGGTGGCGTTACGCATGATTAGGGGGTCCTCGATTTAGGTCGCTTAGCCGTTGACCGTAAGATTCGAGCCGATGGGCGAGCTCGAGGTGCTGGAGTTCGACGAGCTGCCGGATGAACTCTGCGTGTTCAGGTAGAGCTCGACGCTCTGGTATTGGGCGATTTGCGCCTGCAGCAGGGCATACTGGGTCGTGAGCGCATTCTGCTCGTTGGTCACCTGGGTCTGAAGGCTGGTGATTTGGGCGTTCTGCTGGGTGATCTCATTCTGGATGGTAGTGGTATCCGACGCGATGAGTCCGGTGCTGGGCGCCAGCGTGGAAGTGATGGTCGGACTGAGTGCGGTATTGATCGCGCTCAGCGCGCTGTTAACGCCGGTCGGGTTGGAAGCAACGTTGGTGGCGAAGGTTGTGCTGTTGAATATCAGTTGACCGGACTTGGAATCGATCGTGATGCCGAGGGTTGACAAATTAACCGTACCGAGGCTGGAGCCCAGGCTTGACAGCAAGGTTTCGAGGCCGCCGTTGCTGGCAAGCGCCGGGGCTGGCTGGCCGGGGACCGCCTGGACGAAGCTGTTGGTACCGGTAAGTAATCCATTGTAGGCGTTGACGAAAGTGTTGACGTCGGCAGTCAGGCTGTTGACGTTCTGGCTGACCGTGACGGTGGTCGGGCCGCCGGTGCTCGAAAGATTGAGCGTCACCCCCGGGATCGCGTTGGTGACGCTGTTGCTGGCGGAACTGACGATCTGATTACCGGCCTGGACCTGCGCGTTCGCTGCGCTCGCGATCGCCGGCGCGAAGGCGGCCACCGAGAACTGGTCGCCGGTATTAAGGATGCCGGCGTTGAGCGAGAGCGTCACGCCGTCAACCACGGCGAGGGGACTGCCGGTTGCGTAATTGGCCGAGACGTCGATGGTGCCGGTTTCACCGGAATCGCTGACGTAAGAGATCGTCAACGGCGTCGAGCCCACCGTCCCGCCGCTCGTTACGGTGAAGCGATAACCCTGCGAGAGCTTGCCGCTATAAGTCCCGCTGATCGTCGGGGCGGCGGTGCCCGTGACCGAATCTAGGGAGACCGGGCCGATTTCGTTGGCACTGAAATCGGGCGACGCGCCGCCGCTCAGACTCGAGCTGACGCTGAAGGCGTTGGCGGCGCCGGTCGAGTTCGAGGAGAGTTCGAGGCGATAGGGCGCGCCCGGCAATCCGGTATTCACGACCTGGGCGGTGACGCCCAAGTTGGCGGTGTTGATCGCGCCGGCGAGGCCCGAGAGCGTGTTGTTGGTGGTGTCGACGGTGATCTGATGAGCGACGCCACCGACCGTCAAGGTTACCGTACCTGTCCCCAAGGTGCTGGCGGAGCTGGCAAAACCCTGCGAGGCGCTGATTTGCGAGGTCGCCAGCGCGCTGACCGTCACGTTGTAGACGCCGCTGGCGGGACTGCCGGTGCTGGAGGCGGTGAAGGGCGCGCCGGCCTGGACGTTGACCGCCTGCTGGGGCGTGGTCGCGTCGGTATTGAGGTTGGCGACGGCGCTTTGCAGCAAGCTGACGTTGGCGCTGATCGCGCCGAGCGAGCTGATCTGGGTGTTCTCGGCGCCGATTTGATTGTTGAGGTTGGTGATCGGGACCGAGGCGGCCGCGACCTCCGTCTGGATGATCTGGTTGAAATTGATGCCGGTGAAATTGCCGAAAGTGATCGGCGGTGCTCCTGCCATTGTGCTTTACCCGTGGCTTACCCGAAGGTGTAATCTTTGGCGGCTGACGGCGGGGAGGGGACGGCGGCGCCGCCCTCTTCCCCGCCGGTTAGCGGAACGTTACTGAAAGAGCGCCAGCAACTGCTGGGGCGCCGCGTCGGCCTGCCGTAACACCTGGACGCCCGCCTGCTGCAACACTGATTCCTTGGTGAACTGGGCAAAGGTCTGCGCGACGTTGGCGTCCTGAATCGTCGACAGTGCTTGGGTTAAGTTCTGGCTATAGGTGCTCAGATTGGTCGCCGTGGTGGCGAGCTGGCCGAGACTGGCGCCGATACTGGCGCGGTCGGTCGCGACGGTCTGGATGGCGGTCTGGACGGCGCCGATCGCGGTCTGCGCGGCGGCCTGGGTCGAGACGTTAGAGACGCCGCCGGCGGTGCCGAAGTTGAGCGAAATCTGGTCGCCGACCTTGAAGGTATCGGCAGCGTTGCCGACCTTGAGATCGAAGCCCAGGTTATCGACGTTGGTGATGGCGAGCTGCGCGGCTGCGCCATAGAGCGTGACTTGGCCGCCGCCGCCGGTTGAGTCCGCCACCTGGAAGGTGATGTTGTCAGTGCCTAGCGCGCCGCTGGTGGCTGCACCGTTGTTGATCGAAACGACCGTCAGGGTGAGGCTGCTCGGTGCATTCGAACTTAATTTGTCATTGGTGGCTGTTGCCGCAGCTTGATTCGCCAAACCGCTCGAAGAAGCTGCCGTACCGCCCAGCGCGACATGCGCCGCGACGCCGACCGGCGCGGCGATGCTGACGTTGGTGCCTGCCACCAGAGCCGTGCCGGAGACTGGCGTGGTCGAACTAAGGAGGCTGGCTGCTGAGATGGTGGGCAAGGCGACGCTCTGCTGCTGGGCGCCGGTGTTCGCCGACCCCACCTGGAAAGTCTTGCTGCCGCCGCTGAGCAGGGCGATGCCGTTGAATTGCGCGCTCTGCGCGATCGAGTCGATCTGCGAATAGAGGCTGGCGTACTGGGTCTGCAGGTCGGCCAACTGTGAGGAGCTGAAAGAACCGTCAGCGGCTTCGGTCGCGACCTGCTGCAGCGTCGTCAGGACGTTGTTGATATTGGCCAATGCGCCATCGGCGGTCTGCAGGAAGCTTTGTGCGTTGGCGTCATTCGCCGAGGCCTGGGTGAGCCCCGACAGCGTGCCGGCGGTCTGGCTCGCGATGGCGAGACCTGCAGGGTCGTTTGCCGAACTGACGATGCGCTTGCCGCTCGAAAGCTGCGCGATCGACTGGTTGAGCCCGTTCTGATTCTGCGTCAATCCGTTCGACGCGATCAGCGAGCCGATGTTGGTGATTAGACTAAGCGCCATCTGGTACCTTCCCTTGGCATCAAGCGATGCATTTTTCGGCCAGTATGTTTTGCCGGCTTCTATCAGCAAAGTGCGCAACCAGAGCCTAATCGGAGCGCGCGCGGAGGATCGGAAGAAGGAGGTTTTCCTAGTCGAAAGGTAACGTCGTTCTATTCGCGCCCTCTGTTCCAGGTTGAGACTTTTGCCGCGACACAACTACCCGGGGTCTCTGCAATCTGGCATCGCCGGACTGCCGTGAGCAGCATCTTTTCCCAAGGCTTTCCTATCTTCACGGGTGCCGACCCCGTGGCATCGGACTTGCGCTGGCCCCCCATATGACGAAGGCGGGTCTTTCAGCGTTGGCCGATAGTTATGGGCTCGAGCGCGGGGTGGCGCAGGCGCTGCAGCGACGCGGCGAGCGCTTTTTCGCGCTGCTCGGGGAGTCCCTGGAACCGCTGATCGCACGGCGCATCAAGTTGCAGGGAGTGCGTCAGGCGGTCGCGAGCTTTGCGGACTTTTGCGCGGCGTCGCCGGCGCAACACACGCTGGTGTTTGGGGTTGGAGCGAAACCAGCGCTGAGCATCCGGGTTGATCACGCGCTGGCGCTGGGACTCGTCGATGGAGTGTTGGGCCGAGTCGACACCTCGTCGAGCGAGGCGAGTGAAGCGCCGCTGACGGCGACCGAAAAGCGTATCCTTCTTAATCTCATCAAGAGCGCCGTGAGTATCGCCGCTCCGCAAGCCTTTCAAGAGCTCTTGCAAGACGCTTTACAAGCTACGTCAGCGCCTCGTCGCGGCGGCGCGGAGGAGCTGGAAACGGTCCTGCAGATTATCAGCGTAGCAGACCGGGCCGGCCTGATTGCGGACACGATCGAGCCTACAGAGCCAATGCTGGCGCTGAGCGGACAATATGTGATCAGCGGGCGCAGCGGCGCGCTCGCGCTCGGACTTAGCCTGGCGATCGCCGGCCGCGCGAGCGCAGCTCAGCCGTCGGCGGCATCGGAAGCTCGCAATACGGTGGAACGGCTGCGCCAGACGCTTGGCGCTGCCCGGCTGCCGCTCGAGGCCGTGCTCGGTGCGGTGACGATGCCTCTCACCGCGGTCAAGACACTGAGCCCGGGCTCGGTGATTCCATTGGGTCGGATGCGGGGTATCGCGCCGCCGGTTGAGCTTAGAGCGGCCGGTCAAACCCTCTGTGCCGGAACCGTAATCGCGGAGCGCGGCTGGTACCGCTTCCTGATGCAGCCGCGGCGCGAATCCGGCGCGGCCTGAACGCGGGTGGTCCGGTGGCGCGATTCGTTAACGCAATTAGCAGATGCGGCCTGGTGAGACGGCCGGGTGATTTAGACCAGTAGGAGATAAATTCGGTGAACGAAACTACGCTTGCGAATGACTCGGCGGCGATCGACGACGCTAGCACAAACGATACGCCGTCGGCTGGCGAAGCCGAGGCTGCCGGCCGGGTCGAGTTCGGCGTTTTGCGCCAGGTCCCGATGACCGTGCAGGTCGAGGTCGGACGCACGGTCATGACGCTCGGCGAGATTCTCGACGAGCTCGAAGTCGGCGCCAGCCTGCGGCTCGATCGTCACGCGGGCGATCCGGTCGAGGTCTACGTCAACGGTGCGCTGTTCGCCCGCGCCGAGGTGGTGATGATGCAGGATCAGATCGGGGCGAAGATTATCGAGCTGGTGGAAACGCCGCCGTCGGGACGGCCGTCGGGGCTGCGCTGATGGCGCCTGCGCCGTACGGCCTCTCCAACCGCGCCGCCGCGGAGCCTTGGCCGCGGGTCGCACTCGGACCGGGCGCGCCGGCTGAATTGGCGGAGTTTGTCGCGAGCGCCGGAATAGAGGTCCTGCCCTTCACTCAGCGTCATGCCGCTGCCCTATACGTCGATTTCGTCGGCGCGCGGCCGCCGGGGGTCGAGCTCCTGAGCCTCGATCTGGAGCCGCGCGCGGGTGGCGGACGCGCGGACGCTGATCTGGCGATCGCGGACTGGCAGGCGGGGGCTTGCCTGATCGTCTCGGCGGCGCTGCGGCTGCGGCCCGCACTGCTGACCGCGGATCCAGTGATGCTGGCGGCGGTGCGCAGCGTGCTGGGCGTCGCGGCCAGTCCGGTGCCGGTAATCTTGAGCGGTGAAATCGGCACGGGTAAATACAATCTGGCGCGGTTGTGCCATCAGGCGAGCCGCAGCCGCGGGCCGTTGTTGACGCTCAACTGCGCGCGCTTTGACGAACTTGACGAGCACGCGCTGATGGGTGCGATTGCGCGCCAGGCGCCGGGGCCGTTGGCCGGGCCAGCGGCGGCAATGCTCTTCCTCGACGAACTCGGCGAGCTGAGCGACGGCGCGCAGCTCAAGCTCTTACGCATGTTGCAGGCGGGCGATCAGCAGTTCTGGTCAGCCGCGCCGCTGGCGACAGCGCCGCCGGTGCGGTTTATCGCTGCGACCAACCGTGCGCTGGGGACCCTGGTCGAACGCGGCGATTTCCGCCGCGAGCTCTACTGGCGGCTTAACGTCTTTGCGCTTGAAGCGCCGCCGCTGCGCCAACGCGTCGGCGATATCGCGCTGCTGGCGCGGTACTTTATCCGGCGCGCGAATCCGCGTCGCAGTTTCACGCCGGCGGCGCTCAAGGCGCTGGGCGCCTACGCTTTTCCCGGCAATGTGCTGGAACTCGAGAGCCTGGTCTCGCGGGTCGCGATCGCGCCGATTAGCGCCGGACAAAACCTGGTCGATGTGGCGGAAATCCGCCAGCACCTGAGCGTGGCGGCGGCTGCGGAGGCGGCCCCGACGACCGGCTGGAAAACCAGCCGCGAGGAGGCGCGCCGCGAAATGATCCTGCGCACGATCGCCGCGGCGGGCGGTAATCGCGCGGCGGCTGCGCGCCAGCTCGGGATCACGACCCGCGCGCTGCAGTACCATATCACCAAGGCCGGACTCTCCCGCCGCCGCGCGCCGCGGCTCGGCGCGGCCGCCGCGCTGATTCCGTCCAGCCCCGGGCCGTTGTTGCGCGAATGAAACGGCCTGCCTGCGGCCAATTGAAGGGAACTCCCGATGGAACATGAAGAAGGCGGCGGCGGACATGATTCGAGCGAACGCTGGCTGGTCTCCTACGCCGATTTCATCACGTTGCTGTTTGCGCTCTTCGTCCTGATGTATGCGATGTCGATGCAGTCGAGCGATCAGGTCAATCGGGCGTGGACGGCGGCGGCGACTGGAGTTGGCGTGCGGCCTCATCGGGGCGGCACGCGGCCCGAGCTCGGCGAAGCGGCGCGGGCGTCGGGCTCGGCGATGACGGAGATGACGCGCCGTATGATGGCCGAGACGTCGCGCAAGGGACTGGCCAATCTGGGCGATAATCTGAGCACGGCGCTGCTGACTTTTCAGGATTCGGGGGTCTCCGTCAGGCTCGATAACCGCGGGCTGGTGATCTCACTCTCAGCCGCCCGGTTCTTCGCCAGCGGCGACGCTGAGATCAACCCGGTGCAGCTTCCCGTGCTGGCCGCGGTTGCGAAAGAGCTCAGCGGCAAGCCGAATCCGCTCGAGATCGACGGCTTTACCCCAAAAAATCATTCTCCAGCGTCAGTTCGCCGATCTTCGCGTGCAGCGACTTCAGATCAATCGCGGGGGTGGCGGGCCCACTACCAGCCGCGGACCCGAACACGCCGGCCGCCCCTTCCAGCAGTTGCGCCTTCCATTGGGTGACCTGATTGGGATGGAGGTCAAATTGCTGCGCCAATTCCGCCAGCGTCCGCTCGCCCCTGACGGCAGCCAGTGCCACCTTCGCCTTGAATGCCGGGGTGTGGTTCCGGCGCGGCCGTCTGCTCATGTTCTCTCCTGTTCGGCTGCCATCTTGGCCGCCGGCAGGCAGAAACTCCAATTATCCCGCTGTCCAAATTCTCCCGGCCAGCTCTAAATCGCCTCGTGACTAAGCACGGTAAATTACGTGGTCAGGCTCTCGGCCTCCCAGAGGACGCGGAAACGGCCGCCGCCGAGCGCGGGCTTGCGCGAAGGCTCGGTGGGATTGCATGGTTCACGCGCTGGTGCGGGACAAGCCAACTATCGTGCTCGACGTGGACTGGCGACTTTCCAGCATGCCAAGTCTCAGTTGATACATACAGTAAGCAGCGGCAGCCAAGAGGATAAGCAATCCGAGCAGCATCGGCCCCACCAGCCGGTTCCACCAGACGCCGACAGAAAATGGGAATGCAAGGCGGTGAGTATCCGGCGGTTCACCTATCGTGACGAAAGCGGTGTAATTGCCGGGTTCGAGTTCGGCCTGCACATCAACCACGCCTGAGCGATAAAGCCGTGCGGGTATCGAGAGTCGGTGCGCGCCCCCTTCAATCTCGATCGACACCGGAATATTGGGCAATTCCGCGCCGAGCAAGTCGAAAACCAGGAGGGTCTGGCCGCCGCGCGGCAGGCTGCCACAGTATTCCTCGAACTGATTGAATCGGGGCTGGTAGGCCGCAAAGTGAACAAGGTAGTCCAAGCCGGCTCGGCGAACGCAGGGGTCATAGTCCAAACCGGGTCCGCCGCCGTGCGCCCAAGACGGGCGCGGCGCGAGGCAGATGGCAAAGACTGCCAGCAGAGTCAGGAAGCGCAAGATCTCAGCCGGGCTTGGCCGGCGGCGCCCAGATCGGAACCGTGCCTCGCCGATACGCGTCGCATCATTCACCGTCGCGAACACGTTCCGTAAAAGTCGGAATGATTGCGCTGCTGAACTCGACCATCGAGCGCTCACCGTCCGGACTGAAAAACATGAACAGGCCCCCGATGCGGCTGGTCGGATCGCTCACGAGCGCAGTAAGGCGGTCGGTCTCCCAGACCGAACTGGTCGCTTCGATGTCCACCTGCATGGTTTGTCCCGGGGCTATTGGCTCGTCGGGCCGCACGAGCAGGCCGGCCGGCGCGATCAAATCCTCCGGATAGCCCGTTTCCGGCCTTTCGACGGCGCTATCAAGAAAGCGCAGGTTGGCGGTCGTGAATTCGCCGATCCTGACGGGTTTCGCGCCGTGGTTGGCGATGCGGAGCCGAAACTGGACCGAGCGCCCAGGCACCAGGTAAGTCACCTGCTCCGGTGTGATCGAGATGCTGGCGGGCGAATCGTCCAAAGCGGGAACCTTAGTCTGGTTGGACTGGAGAGGGATGGTTACGGGGTATTCCATATTGGTGATCGCGAAGCCCGCGATCGCCACTACCAGAGTGGTGGCGAGAACGATGGCGGCCGCGATGCGATCTTTTCGCGTTATCAGATGGTCTCCTTCGCCGGCTTGGACGGCCTCGTAGCGCGGCATCAGGAGAGGTTTCCGCAGCCAATAACCGAGCCACGCGAGGGCGAGCACTACCCAGACCAGGTGCCATCTCACGACCGCCGCAAGACCATAGCGGGAGAGGTCGAGCTTGAGGCCGGTGAGCGTAGTGACAGGGTCTTTAAACGCACTTGCGTCACCCGCGACGGTAACCCAATTGCCCGGTCCGATTATCGCGCCCGCATCCTGGACATCCAGCATCGGATGAACGTGATAGCGGCCCGGAATCCGGCCGCGCAGAGTGAACTTGTACTGGTAGTCTTTGCCAAGCTCGAGCGGCATCGACGCCACGCCGTTGACGCCATCGATGAAGCTCGAGGTCCTGATGAATACCGGCCCAGGGATGCCGACATTAAGGAACGTCAGCCGATCCGGCTTCGGGATTTCGAGCGGCCAACTCGCCATCACGTGAAACCGGCCGGAGACCGTAAGATCCTGGTTTACATTAACGTGATCAGCCGACCACCTGGTGTCGTACCATTGTATGGTCGACAATCGCAGCGAAGGTTCCTGGGCGCGTTCTCCATGCGCGAGGGCATTGGTGCCGAACGCCAGCAGCACGCCGACAATAGTCGCGGCCAGCAGCGTTGCGTTGCGCTTCGCGAGATCTTTCCGCTTATCCATCGAGCGCGCTCATATCGCCAGTCCGCACAATTGCCGCGTCACTATCTCGCCGTGTCGCCAGCCAGCTTGTAGCTACCCGTTTAAATTTTCTTAAGCCATGCAAACTGACTTCTGGTGAAAATCCGGCCGACGGAGAGGAAAACCATGTAGACGATTATAGACATAACAGCCGCAAAGGCGATCGACAGGTATATGGGATCCTGTCCGAAGGTACGCAGGGTTCCCCGGTTGATTATCCGAATATATTCGGGCGTGCCGGTTCTGACATAGTGAAAACCCTGCAGGTCAGCTAAGGACATCAGCACGCCATCTACGTTAACCGGGAGCAGGAAGCGCGCTATCAAGGGCCAATTGGCGAGGTAGAACAGTACCGCCCAGAGGGAGCCGCCGATGATGCCCGTGAGGAGGTAGCTCTCGGTAAGAACCAGCGTGGTATCCAGCGCGATTCCACATGGGATCAGGGTCGAAGGCCAGATGAAATTCAGCGGGAAATAGGCCCATCCGTGCATGTTGAAGAAGCGATTGATCCATTCGGCATAAACCAGGCAGAGGGTGAGAAAGGTCGCCGCGAAGGGCAGCCGAAACTTCGACCAGAAGATGTAGGTAGTCGCGGACGGCATCGCGATCAGGACGATCGGAGTGAATGAGAGCCACCAGCGAGTATCCTTCCAATCGTCCCAGAAATCCCAGTCGCCTACCGTGAGGATGGTTGTGACATGATAGATTCCCATGAAAAGGAAGAGCAGCAGGACGGCGATCACCAGATCAAACCAACGATAGACCCGCCGAGCCTCCTCGGGAGTCGCTACTGCCGGTTGCGAACGGGCTCGCGGATGCGCTGCCATCAGGATCCTTTCGGGGTGGTTGCGCCGCTCAAATCGCGCCGAGCAGGGCCCGTTCCGCGCTCAGAGAGCCGGCGAAAGTCCCGTCCGCCGCGCGCGTTGATCACATCACCTCGCGCTCGAATTCGAGGGCGGGGTCGGCGGCCGGCCCGTTGGTGCCGACGTAAGTCTGCGCCTCGCCGGTGGTCAACTCGTGGATATAGTCGCAGCCCTGGAGCAGGAGCCCTCCGAGGCCCAGTCCAGCCCACGCAAAGATCATGAACCCCCAGTGTACGGGAGCTGAGAACCGTTCCTCGAGAATCCAGAAGCTGTGAGCCCATTCGTTGAATCCGACTACGGGCAGCAGCATGAATGGTCCCGACACGCCGATAAGCCAAGGCAGCGAATGCCGGGCGGCGAAGCGCGGGACCCGCGTCATCCCGTAGAGGTAGGCGGTGATTCCCAGAATAATGTAGATGGGAAAGGCCCAGTAAAAGAGGATGATGTGGCTGGGTGTAAATGAAGTGTCGCGAATGACGGTTTGATGCCAGCTCGCGTCCTCCTCACCAAAGAAACTCCCCGCCCAAAATACCGCGAAGACGTAACAGAATATCAGGGCAACGAACACGCCGAACCGTCTGAGCTCTTCGCGCGAATCCACCCGAGCAAAATCCTTGGGACGGCTGACCCAGACGTAGCCCCAGATGGCTGCGGCGGCGAGCGCCTCGACCGCGAACTGGCCGAAAAGCAGGTTCATCCAATACGTCTGGAACTCCGGGGAGGTGGCGTCCAGGCCCGCGCTCCAGGCGTAAACCTGTTGGTATATCCTGGCGGCGATCATCAGCATCCCGACGATCCCGCAGACAATCATCATAAACGTGGGACTAATCCAGTGACTGTTAGCCCGGCCGGCCGCAGTGGAGCGCGTCTGCGCAATGCCGGCTACTTCCGAGGTGTTCAATAGTGTCGCCATCTTGAGGACTCCTTACCACTAGGAAGCCAGCTCTTAACGCACGGTGTTGCGCATGATAACCATCACGCCTCCGAGCCGCTTTTTTCAGATCCCTGTTATAGGATCCAACTCGGACAGATATCACCCGGAATTTCGATTTATTCCGGAATTTCCATTTTCAATCCTCAATCAGACTCGCACCGACACCGGGAGTTTTGCAAACGCGAAGTTCGAGCCCTGTTTTGAGTCAAAAGGGCTTTCCGCCCCGCCGCAACGGGCCAGTTCGGCCTCGCGTTGACATAAGATACCCGAACCTGCCGCTTCTCCGACCAAATTCTCAGACACTTCTGCCTGCGCCCCAGCATCGTCACCGAAAATTTGCTGCGCGCTGCAAGCCACCTATCCCGCTGGCGACGGCAGCATCGTGATCTTTCGCAGCATGCCGGCAAACAACCGCCGCGTCAGATGGCTCTCCGCCAACAGCAACCAATAGTAGCGCGCATGTTGGATGAGCCGTCCGCCGGTCTTCACCAACCGCTGCTGCAAGCTGGTCAGCGACCACTTCCCGATCGGCGCGGGCAGCGCCAGCCGCCGCGGTCACCGCGCCGACGAACGCCGGGACGACCGCCGAGGCGACTGCAACATTATCAGCGCCTGCTGCGCCGCCCGGCGACACTGCGCCGCTGGAAGCGCCGCGCTCGGAATATGACGAACTCCGCGCCAAGCTCAACGAAGAGGCCAGCCGCGATCCGCAGGCCGCCGCCGCGATCCTGCGGAAGTGGCTCGAAGCCGCCGAGGGCGCGGCCGGCGAACGCAACGGTTACGTGCACTGATGACGCCGCCCTCGCGCAGCTACGCCTTTCCCGCCCGTAACGAACTTAGCGGCGGGCCGGAGCGTTCCGCGGAGCAAGACCCGGCAGCCGCCGCCGCGCTCGCGCGCGGCTATCAGGAGGGTCTGCGGCTCGGGCAGCAGGCCGCGCTCGCGGAGCTCACGCAGGCCGCGGCGGTCGCGCACGCGCAGGCGCTGGAAGAGGGTCGCCGCGCCGGGCTGGCTGAACTCGAGAGTGCGGCTGGCGCGCTTCGCGCGGCTCTCGCGGAATGCGCGGATGCGCGCGCGGCCACGCTCGTCGAGGCCGAGAGCTTTGCGGTCGAACTCGCGCTCGCGGCCGCGGCGCGTCTCGTCGAAATCGACGAGGTCCGCGCCGATTTCGTCAAGCGTGCGATCCGCGCGGGAATCCAGACGCTCGCGCCGCAGCGGCCGCTCGAGGTGGTGTTGAATCCCGCTGACGTGGCGGCCGCCGAAGCTGCACTCGAGGGTTTGACGTTGCGCACCGACGCGGCGATCGCCGCCGGCGGGGTCCGCGTCGACGCCGGCCGTCTGTTGGTCGAGAACACGCTCGCCGACGCGCTCGAACAGATTCGCCTCGCAGTCTTCGCGACGCGGGCGCGCCGTACGCGCGCGCGGCGGACATGAGCGCGCCGCGTGCGCTCTATCTCGATCGGTCATGATCGATCTTGCCGACTATCTCGCGGCGCTGCCCGCAATCGCCGCGCCGGCCTGCGGCCGGCTGACCCGCTCGGTGGGCCTGCTGCTCGAAGCGACCGGGCCGGACCTGCCGGTGGGCGCGATGGTTGCGGTGCGCGACCGCGCGACCCGCGTGCTCTGCGAGGTCGTCGGCTTCCACGACGATCGCCTACTGTTGTTGGCGATCGAGGACGCCCGCCAGCTCGCCGCCGGCAGTCTGGTTGCGCCCTGCCATCTCACCTTCAAGGCTGGTCCCTGGCTGCTCGGGCGCGTGCTCGACGGGATGGGCCGGCCGCTGGACGGCAAGCCGGCGCCGGCGGCCGGCGAGCCGATCGAACTCGAACCGGCGCCGATTGCGCCGTTGGCGCGCGGACTGACCGCGTCTCCGCTAGGGGTCGGCGTGCGCGCGATAGATGGTCTGCTGACGCTCGGGATCGGGCAGAAGATTGGGGTCTTTGCGATGCCCGGGGTCGGCAAAAGCGTCCTGATGGGCATGATGGCGCGCGGCGCCGCGGCCGACGTCAACGTAATCGCGTTGATCGGCGAGCGCGGCCGCGAAGCGCGTGAATTTATCGAGGACATCCTCGAAGCCGAAGGCCTCGCGCGCTCCGTCGTGATCGTGATGCCGGGCGACGCGCCGGCGCCGCTCAGAATCCGCGGCGCCTTTTTGGCAACCACGATCGCGAGCTATCTGCGCGGCCAAGGCCGCAACGTGCTGCTGCTGATGGACAGTCTCACACGGGTCGCGATGGCGCAGCGCGAAATTGGGCTCGCCGCCGGCGAGCCGCCGACCGCGAGCGGCTATCCGCCTTCGGTCTTCGCGGTTATCCCGCGCCTGGTCGAGCAGGCCGGTGTGGACGCCGGCGGCGGCGCGATCACCGGAATCTATACGGTGCTGCTGCACGAGGAAAACGACCCGGTCGGCGAGCTGGCCAAATCCGTGCTCGACGGCCATATCACACTCAGTCGCGAACTCGCCGGCAAGGGCCATTATCCCGCGATCGATGTTCAGAACTCGATCTCGCGCGTGGCCCAGCGCGTCACGGCTCCAGACCATCGCGCGGCCCGCCGCCGTTTCGTCGAGCTTTACGCGCGCTGGCGTGAGGCCGAGGAGCTGATCGCCTTCGGCAGTTACCATCCGGGGGCCGATCGTCGGCTCGACGAGGCGGTGACACTGCACGCGAAACTGGAAGCGTTTCTGCAACAGGGCCTCCATCAGCAGGTCAGCTTTGACGACAGCGTGCGCCAACTCGGCGACGCGATCGTCTGAGCGCCGGGCCGCGCGGGACTATCGCCAACATGCAACGAGCCTCTGATCGGGACATCGTGGCGTCGCGGAAAGCGACGCCGCCGGAGACATCCGGCGGGCCCCTCGAAGCGCGGGCTCTCGCAGCGAGCAGTCTGCCGGCGCCGCACGGCGATCAGTACGCGCTAGCTGCTGCTCTTGAGTGAAGACGCGCAGCAAAAAAGGAAACGCCTTTTCCTTCGTTCGTCCACGCTGACGCGCCTGACCTCACACACGTAAGTTTATCGCCCGCTGGCCTGCTCCTTGCTGAACTTCTGCCGCAATCACGGAGGACGGGATGAATCGGGAAACGCTGATGTCACGGCTGTTATGGCTGCGCGAGATGCGGCTGCGGGAGGAATTGACTGAGCTCAAGACTCGGGCTGCCGCACTATCGATGGTCGAGCAGGTGCGCGAGCAGGCACGCACGGCCGCTATCCTGGGCTCGGCCGCTGACCTGCGCGATCTGGGCGCGATCGGCCAGGTGCGACTCGACTCGACCAGAACTGCCGGCGCCGAAGCTGCGCGCGTGCGCGCCGCTGGTGAACGGGTCGATCAGGCGCATCGGCAGAGCGACGCGATCCGCGGCGCGCACAACGACCTCCTGCGGGAAAAACGGTTCGAGCAGGAACGCGCACAGGAACACGACGCCGACCAATTTCAGAGCTGGAAGCGGCGCGTCAGTCCGCGTGGCGACAAGCGGTAAGCGCTATGCCGATTCGGGAAAATGCTGCCTTGAACAGCGCGGCTCTGGTCCCTGCGCCGGCGGCGCGCAAGAGCGAGACTGACAATCGCGACCAGGCCGATTTCGGCGCGCAACTCGGCGCGATGTTGTCCATACTCGCGCCGCCGCTGCCGCCTGGTGTTAAAGCGGCCGCCCCGACGACCGAGACCGACGCGCCGGGCCAGCGCGGCGCCGTCAATGCCGCGGCCGCCGCGATAACTGCAAGCGCGGGCAGTGCGCAGGCTGTCGCCAGTCTCGACCAGCCGGCCACGCTCGCGTCGGCTTCTGCGGTGGCGCGGTTCGCGACCGGATTAAAGGCGGGCGCGAGCACGCCGTCACCGAGTGTGCCGCAAACCGCTCAACTCGCGACCCTCGCTTCGGCGCAAACTGGCGCTGGGCAAGCCCCCTCGCCGGCGACATTGGCGCAGCTCGACCTCGCCGCCCACACCAGTCATCAGACCGACGGGCTCACGGAGAATTCGTCCGTGCAAACTCTTTCAGCGCAAAACTCTTCGCTTCGGGAAGCTCCCGGCTTTGTGCTTAAAGCTGCGAATCCCAGCGCCGACTCGCCACTCGCGGCTCATTCGCGGCCCGCGCCGTCAGCCACTGAGGCGGGCTCCGGCCACGCGAACGCGACTACCCATCCGGCGTCAGCCTCGAGTGACGCCAAAACCAATACAAAGACCGCTGCGATGACTGGCGGTGCGATTACCGCATCCGCGCCGCCGGCAACGGCGGCGACCGCTGCGATGACCGCCAAGACGCTCGCCGTGGCCGCGCCACCACTGTCGCAGCAGCATACATCGGCCGACACGCCTGCGCCCGCAGTCGTCTCGCGGCCGGCGGGCGATAACGTCTCCGCACCGCGGATCGCGGCCTCGGCACCGTTGCAGCTCGCGCGTGAAGTCGCGCCGCCGTCAGAACCCGCGCGCGCGACGGCGTTGAAGATCGATCTCGCTGACGGCGCCTCCGCGCGCGTCAGCGTGCGCGAACGTGCAGGTGCGGTCGAGCTGCGGATCGTCACCGATAACGCGCCGGTCGCGCAGCGCCTGCAGGGCGAGGTCGGTGCTTTGCGGCGGGCCCTGGACGCTTCGGGGCTGCGGCTGCATAGCGCTGACGTCAGCTATCAAGGCGGCGGGAGTTTCCGCGGCAACGGCGGCGAGCGCAGCGCCAGCCAGCCGCCACCGCGTCCGGTTGCCGCGCCCGGTCAAACCGTTTTCACCGTGCAGGAGGTCAAGGAATGAGCACGACCACGGCTGCGACGGCTCCCGCGGCGCCCGCGCCCGCCAGTAACCCGGCGACTCCGACGACGCCAACGTCACTGCTGACGTCGACGAGTTTCCTTCAGATTCTGGTCGCCGAGTTTCAGAACCAGGATCCGACCACCCCCACCGACCCGACCCAGTTCGCCACCCAATTGGTGCAGTTCGCCAATCTCGGCCAGCTCCAGAATATCGACAGCGCCGTTACGCAGCCCCCCGCGACCGGCCTGATGCAGGCAGCATCGGCCTATATCGGCCGCGAAGTGCTCGCACCCGGTAATCAGCTCGGCCTGCTCAATGGCAAGGCGACCTCGATCAGTTTCACGCCG
The DNA here is from genome assembly GCA_035308025.1 of Candidatus Binataceae bacterium. Taxonomy (NCBI): domain Bacteria; phylum Candidatus Binatota; class Binatia (SeqCode); order Binatales (SeqCode); family Binataceae (SeqCode); species Binataceae bacterium (SeqCode). The sequence goes on along the minus strand of DATGHL010000053.1, from coordinate 105,188 downwards.
AGCGTGACCGACAGCTATACCGCGCAAGTCTTCAACGCCGCCGGCGCCCAAGTCGATACGGTCGCCCTCGGGACGCAGACCGCCGGTACGCTCGACACCTTCACCTGGAGTCCGCCATCGGGTAATCCCGATGGCGCTTACAGCGTCAATATCGTCAACAGCGCGGGGGCCCCCAGCAGCGGGCTGATCGAGCAGGGCGTCGTCCAGAGCGTCTCGCTGACCAGCACGGGCGTCGCGCTCGATCTCGGCAACCTCGTGATTCCACAAAACCAGGTCGGTTCGGTCGGCGTGCAGCCGTCGGGCAATTAATCCGGAGGATTTCAACTCATGGCGGGTGATGTTTTATCGGTTATTCAAAGCGGCCTCGAAAGCGTTGACGCCGCGATGCAGGCGGTGAGCGACGACCTCGCCAACTCCGGAACTACCGGCTTCCAGTCCGAAGCGGCCGACTTCGCCACGCTACTCGGCGAGTTCGTCAACGGCAGTCCGCTCGGCGGCGGGGCAGTGGCGCAGGGAATCGTGCGGGATTTTTCGCAAGGCGCGATTACGCAGAGCAACTCGCCAACCGATCTGGCGATCCAGGGTAACGGCTTTTTCGTCTTTCAAGACCCTTCGGGCAATCAGGTCTTTTCCCGCGACGGCCATATGACGGTGAGCGCGAGCGGCCAACTGCAGGCCTTTAACGGCGATCAAGTCCTGGGCTTCCCGATCAGCTCGTCGGGCAGCGTCGGCGGACTGCTCGGTCCGATTACGATTCCGCAGGGCCTGCTGGGACCGACGGCGTCGACCAAGAATACCCTGAGCGGCAATCTCGACGCCTCCAGTCCGGTGATCACGGGAGCGATCAATCCAAGCGATCCCACTACCTACAATTCGTCGGTCAGCACGCAGGTTTTTGACAGCCTGGGCAACGCCCACATCGTGACCTTTTTTTTCCAGAACGCCGGCGTGGGCGCGCCACCCGCGGCGGAGAATTGGAACTGGACGGCGACTCTCGACGGCAGTACCGCCGGACTCGCCAACAACTCCGGCACGCTCGGCTTTGACGCCAACGGCAACGAGGTCAGCGGCGGTATACCGGCTGCGGCCTTGACCGCGACGCCGGCCGGGGCCGCCCCGCTCGCGCTCAATCTCAATCTGAGCGCCATCACGGAGTTTGCCAGCGCCAACGCCGTCAGCGGCAGCGCCGACGGTAACGCCGCAGGCGGGCCCTCCGGCGTCTCGATCAACAATAAGGGCGTGGTCTCGGTGGCCTACTCCAATGGGACCACGGTCAACGTCGCCCAGGTCGCCGTCGCGACCTTCGTCAACAACCAGGGTCTCGCGCTGTCCAACGGCGGTGTCTATCAGCAGACCAGCACGTCCGGCGCCGCCACGATCGCGACGGCCGGCGCGGGCGCGGCCGGCTCGATCGATCCCAGCTCGCTCGAGAGCTCCAACGTCAACACCACCGGTCAACTGGTTTCGCTGGTCGTGCTGCAGCGCAGTTTTCAGGCTAATTCCCAGGCGCTGCAGACCCAGGACAACATCCTCAGCACCTTAATTCATATCCAGAGTTCCTGAGGACAAACCGATGAACAAACTGATTATCGGCGGCGGCGCGCTCATCCTGCTCGTCGCCGCCGGCGGCGGCTACTACTGGTTCAAGCCACGTCACGCGGGCGCGGCACCCGCCGCGGTCGCCGCCCCACCGCCGCCGCCCAAGGTCGCCTATATCGACGCCAAGGAGATGACCCTGCGGCTCGCCGACACCGCCGCCGAGCACTATATCAAGCTCACTCCCGTGATGGCGGTGCGGGTCAAGCAGGCGGAAGAAGTCACCGAACGGGTGGCGGTGGTGCGCGATCGCATCGTCGCAATAGTCACCGCCCGCCCTTCCACCGAGCTCGCGACCCCGCAAGGCGAAGCCGCTCTCAAGCGCGACCTCATGGCGGCGCTTAAGCCCGACTTCCACGACGACATCGTCGATATCTACTTCAGCGGGTATCTCGTCGAATGAAGTCTTTCACCGTCTTGCGCCCCGCGGCTGCGATCGCGGCTACTTTGGGCACGCTCCTGACCCCTGGCGTCGCTGCGGCGTTCGACCTCTCGATCAATCCCGGCGAGCGTGATGCGGGACCGCTCGAAATTGCCGGCCTTCTCACGCTGATCACTCTCGCGCCCGCCCTGCTGATCATGCTCACCTCCTTCACCCGGATCGTGATCGTGCTCTCCCTGATGCGCCAGGCGCTCGGCCTGCCGCAGACCCCGCCGAATATGGTGATCACCGGGCTCGCGCTGTTCCTCACGTTACTGGTGATGACGCCGACCTGGAATCGCGTGCGCGCCGCCGCGGTCGATCCCTACATGGCGGGCAAGCTCGATCCGGCCGCGGCGATGACCGCGGCCGAGGCCCCGCTGCGCGACTTCATGCTGCGCCAGACCCGCACCGAAGACGTCGAGATGGCCTACGGCCTGATGACCAAGTCGGGCGTCCCGCCGGCCGCGACTCGCTCGGCGGCGGCCCTGCCCTTTTCCGCGCTGGTGCCGGCCTTCGTCGCCAGCGAGCTCACCGCGGCCTTTCGCGTCGGCTTCCTGATCTACCTGCCCTTTCTGGCGATCGACCTGGTGACCGCGGCGGTGCTGATGGCGCTCGGGATGTTCATGTTGCCGCCCTCGATTGTCTCGATTCCGCTCAAGCTCCTGGTTTTTGTGCTGGCCTCCGGCTGGCCCCTGCTGCTCGGCAATCTCGCCGCGAGCTTTTCGTGAGGTTTACGCAGTTTCCGGAGTTACCTTATGACCCCAGCAATCGCCGCCGACCTGTTTCGCTCGATGCTCTGGCAGGCCCTCGAGGTCGGCGCGCCGCTGCTCGGCGCGATGACCGCGACCGCGATCATTTTCGGCGTCCTCCAGGCGGCAACGCAGGTGCAGGACGCCGCCGTCTCCTTCATTCCGAAGCTCACCGTGGCGTTCGTCGTCGGCTGGCTCACCGCGGCCTGGTTCACCGCGACGCTCAGCGGCTTTATGCATAAGGCGCTGAGCGCAATTCCGTGGGTAGTCGCTCGCTGAGGGGTCGCTCCTTGAGGATGATGGCGCGCTGATGAAGCTGCAAGTCGGCCCCGAACTCACGCTCGCCTTCGGCCTGCTCTTTGCCCGCGCCGCTGGCGTTACGCTCGGCCTGCCCGCGATGCTCGGGGTGGGACTGCCAATCCGCTTGCGCGTGCTGCTCGCGGCCCTGCTCGCTGGCGCCCTGATGTCGCGCGCGAGCGTGACATTGCCCGTCGCGGCGGGCGTTCTGCCAATCGTGCTGCTGGTTATCCGCGAGCTCGGCGTCGGCGTCATGTTGTCCTTTGCCGCGGCGCTCGTCTTCGGTGCCGCCATCATGGCGGGAGATTTGATCGGCGCCGGGATGGAACTCAACACCGGCGGTCTGCTGCGCGTCACGACGCAGATACCCAACGTTGCGGCCGACGCCTTCGGCACCCTGGCCGAACTGTTGTTTTTCATCGGCGGCTTCCATCGGACGCTGCTTATTGCCCTGGCGCGCAGCGTTGATGTGGCGCCGCTCGGGCAGCTTACGCTGCCGCCGCCGTCGGCTTTGATCCGGCTGGGCGGCCGGCTTTTCGTTCTCGCGTTGGGTCTCGGGCTGCCGCTGCTGATTCCGCTCTTTGTGCTGGCGCTGGCGCAGGGCGCGATTGCGCGGCTGGCGCCCCAGGTCAATATTCTTGTCGCGGCGCCCGCCGCGATCGTCCTTGCAGGACTGTTTTTGCTGACCCTCGACGCGGCCGGACTGACCGCCGGAATCACGCGCGTCTGGTCCTCGGTAATGGCTGAGGCGCTCGGGTGGCTCAATGGCTGAGCGCGACGAAAAGATTTTCCCGGCGCTGCCGCAAAAGCGCCAGCGCGCGCGCGAGCAGGGCAACGTCGCGCGCAGCCGCGATCTAACCGGGGCGCTCGTGCTGGCCTTCGCCGCCAGCGCCGCGGCCGGCGCGCTTGGCCTGATCGGTAGCACCGCGCTGCGCGCCTTCCGCCAGGCCTTCGCAGCCGGAACTACGGGCCGACTCGGCGATACGACGGCGGCGGCGCTGTTGCCGCCGCTGATGCTCGTGGCCGCCGGCACGGGCCTGCTCGCCGCGGTCGCGCTGCTCGCCAGCGCCGCTCAGGGCGGGATCGTCTTCGCGCCTGCGCGGCTCGCCCCCGATTGGAAGCGGCTCAATCCGCTGAGCTATTTCGGCCGCATCTTTGCCGTCGCCGGCTTGATCGAACTCGGCAAGGCTGCGGCCAAAATCGTCTTGATCGCACTGCTTGGCTGGGAGACCGCCTACTGGGCGCTCACTGCCGGCTTCAACAGCGGGAGCATCGATCAGAGCCTCGGCGTGATGGCTGCGGCGGTCCGCCGGCTGCTCGGCTGGAGCGCCGTGATCGCGGTCGTCACCGGCGCCGCCGACTACGCGCACAAGCGCTACGAGCACGAGACCGAGCTGCGCATGACGCGGCAGGAATTCCGCGACGAGCTCAAGCAGGAAGAGGGCAATCCGCAGGTCAAGCGCGCGATCCGCCGCGCCATGCGCATGAGCGCCAAGCGCGTGCGCGGCATCCATCAGGCGGCGACGGCGACCGTCGTGCTCACCAATCCGACCCATTACGCGGTGGCGCTGCGCTATCGCCGCGGCTTCGACCCGGCGCCGCAGTGCGTCGCCAAGGGCGCCGGTGAGCGTGCTCATCGGCTGGTCGCGATCGCGCGGATGGCCGCAGTGCCGATCATGCCGAATCCCATCCTGGCCCGCGGCCTGTTTCGCGCTGTCGAAGTCGGCGATCAGATTCCGCGCCACTTCTACCGCGCCGTCGCCGAGGTCCTCGGCATGATTCTGCGCGCCGAAGCGGCCCGCCACCAGGCCTCGTCGCCATCGCCGCAGCCGGCCGGACAAAGACCGCAAGTCCGGGGACAGGAAGCCTGAGGGCAGTAGCCAAGTACGATGCCGACGAACCGACTCATCTCCGCGTCCGAGCTGGCGCTGCCGGCCACCGCGATGCTCGTGCTGGCCGGGATGCTCGCGCCGATCGGCGCAACTCTACTCGACGTCCTGCTGTCGTTTTCGCTGGCCCTTTCGATAGTTGTGCTGGTGGTCTCGGCCTCGAATCGGCGCGCGCTCGATTTCTCGGCCTTTCCGACCGTCCTGCTGGTGGCGACGCTGCTGCGGCTCTCGCTCAACGTCGCCTCGACCCGGCTTATTCTGCTGCACGGTAATCTCGGCGCGGCCGCCGCCGGCACGGTAATCGAGTCCTTCGGCCGGGTCGTGGTCGGCGATAACTACGCGGTCGGAATCGTCGTTTTCGTCGTCCTCGCGATTATCAACTTCGCCGTTGTCACCAAAGGCGCCAGCCGTGTCGCCGAGGTCGCCGCGCGCTTCACGCTCGACGCGATGCCCGGCAAGCAGATGGCGATCGACGCTGACCTCAATGCCGGTATCGTCGGCGAAGAAGAGGCCCGCCGGCGCCGCCGCGAGCTCGCGCGCGAAGCCGATTTCTACGCCGCGATGGACGGTATCGGTAAATTCGTGCGCGGTGACGCCGTCGCCGCGATCCTGATCATGGCGATCAATCTGATCGCCGGCCTGTTTATCGGCGTGATCGAAAAAGGTCTCAGCGTCGGCGACGCCTTGCACACCTATACCATCCTGACCGTGGGCGACGGCCTCGCCGCGCAGATCCCCGCGCTGCTGACCTCGACCGCGGCCGGCGTAATCGTCTCGCGCACGGCGGGCGATCTCGACCTGCCCAACACGATCGGCAAGGATCTCTTCCAGAATACCGCCGCAATGTTCAGCGCGGGCGGCCTGCTCGCCCTGATCGGACTGATGCCGGGCCTGCCTCATATTCCCTTCCTCGCGATCGCCGGCGGGCTGATCGCCCTGGGCTTTCGCGCGCGTACGATGGCGACCGCAGCCGCGGCGGAGGGGGCGGTAGTCAAACCCAAGGCCGCCGATCAAGCCGTCAGCCCATGGCCCGATATTTTGCGGCTCGAACTCGGCTCCGCGCTGATTCCCTTCGTCAATGAGCCGTGGAAGCTCGCCGACAAGATTCAGGCGCTGCGCCCGAAAATCCGCGATGAGCTCGGAATCACTCTGCCCGCAGTGCGCATCGTCGATAACCTCGCGCTCGACCAGCACACCTATCGGATCTCGCTGCGCGGCGCCGAGGCCGCCCGCGGTTCGATTCGCGCGACCATGTCGCTGGCGATACCCGGACCGAAGGGCCCGAGCCCAGCCGTCAAGGGACTCGACACCACCGAGCCCGCCTTCGGTTTGCCCGCCCTCTGGGTGGCCGGCGAACAGATCACTAATGCACGCCTGGCGGGCTACGCCGTGGTCGACGCGCTCACCGCGATGGTCACGCATTTCGCCGAAATTGTTCGCGCCAACGCGGCCGAGATTCTCACCCGCAAGGATGTCGAGGGGATGCTCGAAGCGGCGCAGAAGGTCGTTCCGCGGATCGTCGAAGAACTCTCCGGCGTCAGTATCCATCTGGGCTCGGTCTACCGCGTGCTGCAACTGTTGCTGGCGCAGCGTATTCCGATCCGCGACCTGCCCGTAATCCTCGAAGCGCTCGCAGCCGAAGGCCCATCGAGCAAGGATCCCGCCGAGCTGGCCGAACGTATCCGCCCGCTGATCGGCCGCGCCATCTGCGAGAGCCTGCGGCGTCCGGACGGCGTCCTGCCGATTCTCGTGGTCGACCCCCTGCTCGAGGAGCCGTTCTTCGCCGCCGCCAGCGCAGATCAGAAAATGCTGACCGACCCGCAAGTGCTGCGCACGGCCACCGAGGCGGTGCACAAAGCCACCGGCGAGGCCGCGGCAAAGGCCGGCGAGATGCCGGCGGTGGTGGTCTCGCCGCAAATCCGCCGCATCTTCGAGCGCGTCGCGCGCCGCGCCTCCCGCCATATCGTCGTGCTGGGCGCGACCGATATCCCGGCCGGCGTCGAGCCGACGATCGTGGGGCGGATCGGATGAGCCCGAATCGTTTCAAGGAATACGCCGACGCAGCGCCCGAAACCGCGCCCGCTGCGACCGAACTCAGCCCCGCGGAAATCGCCACGCTGGTCGAGAACTATCTGCCGCTGGTGGTCAGCCAGGCCGATCGTGTCTGGCTCTCCTCCCGCATCGGCTTGACCCGCGATGATCTGGTCTCGGCCGGATGCTTCGGGCTGCTGCTGGCCGCGCGCCGCTTCGATCCCAGCCGCGGCGTCGGCTTTGGCGTCTTTGCCCGTTCGCACGTGCATGGCGCCTTGATGCGCGAGATTAGCACCGCGATGAAAGCCTCAGGCGCGAACGTTGACGACGTGCTGGCGCTGCCCGGCGAACCGATCGAACCCGATTCACTGCCCGCCGACGACAGCGCTGGCGGCGCGGAACATGCCCAGAGCGCCGAAGTGCGGAACTTGATGGAGTGCCTGCTGACCGAAGGCGAACGCACGCTGCTCGCGCTCTATTTTTTCGAGGAACTCAGTCTGGCCGAAGTCGCCGCGGTCAGCGGCAGTTCCGAAAGCACTGCCGCGCGCGCAATCAAGGCGGCGTTGGCCAAGCTCAAGGCCGCCCTCGCCGAAGGAGACTATCGATGAACGCGCTTTATCTCGCCGCCTCGGGCGCCGCCAGCCAACTCGCGGGCCTGGGGATCGCCGCCTCCAACCTCGCCAACCTGGCGACGCCGGGTTTCCGGCGCCTGCTCAATATTGTGCAGAGCGTCGGCGGCAACGGCTCGCCATTCCAGTATGCGGCCAGTGACGCGACGCCGCCGCTCGATCTGACGCAAGGCCCGATCAACTCGACCGGCAATCCCCTCGATGTCGCCGTCAGCGGCCCGGCCTTTATCACCGTCCAGTCCCCCCAAGGACCGGCCTATACCCGAAATGGCCAATTGCAGCTCGCACCGGACGGCACGCTGCTCGCCGCTGGCCTGCCGATCGAGAGCGCGGGCGGCGGCGGCCCGATCAAGCTCCCCGCCGGTCAGATCACGATCGCCACCGACGGTTCGATTAGCGTCAACGGCGCCCCGGCCGCAAAGATCGCTCTGGCCGACCCGGCCGCGGTCACTCTGACCCCGCTCGGTGGTGGTCTCTACGGCGCCGCCGGCGGCGCCGCGCTGCCCCCCGCCACCGGCACGGCCAGCCAGCTCTATCAAGGCTTCCTCGAAGCCTCGGCCGGCAGCGCGGTCGGCGGGATGGTCTCGCTGATGAACGTTTCGCGCAGCTACGAGGCCGCGATGAACTCGGTGAAGGCGATTGACGAGAACTCCAACCGCGCCATCCAGGCTTTCACTCTAACTGCTTGATCGAATCAGGAGGCAACCCTTCGTGCTACAGGCTTTATCTATCGCGGCGACCGGTATGCAGGCGCAAGAAACCCGCATCCAGGTCATTTCCAACAATCTGGCTAACGCCTCCACCCCGGGCTTCAAGGTCTCGCGCGCGCGCTTTCAGGATTTGCTCTATGTCAGCACGCGGCAGGCCGGCACGCAGTCGTCGCAGGTCAGCTATGTGCCCACCGGTGAGAAAGTTGGACTCGGGACCAAGACCGCCGCAGTCGACCAGATTTTTACCGAGGGCGAGCTCAACAACACCGGTAATCCGCTCGACGTCGCGATTCAGGGCGACGGGTTTTTTCAAATTTCGAGGCCCGACGGTTCGCTCGCCTACACCCGCGACGGCAGCTTCCGACTCGACCAGAACGGCCGCCTCGTCACGCTCGACGGCTACGCGACCCTGCCCGGGATCAGCGTGCCGCAAGGCGCGCAGAATCTGACGATTGGCCCCGACGGCACGATCTCGGTGCAGGTCGGCACGCAAAGCACGCCCACGCAGGTTGGCCAATTGCAGATCGTCCGCTTTATCAATCCGGCCGGCCTTCAACCACTCGGACAAAACCTTTATGCGCAATCTCAGGCCGCCGGCTCGCCGCAGACCGGTATCGCCGGCCAGAACGGCTTCGGCTCGGTCTCCCAGGGTTTCCTTGAGATGCCCAATGAAAGCACCGTGCAGGAGTTGGTTGAGCTGATCGAGGCGCAGCGCGCCTACGAGGCCGGCTCCAAGGCGGTGCAGGAATCCGACCAGATGCAGAGTATCGCCAATGGCCTCGTCCGCGTTTAAGTTCGCCGTCGCGGCTGCTCTCGCGATCAGCCTGATCGCGCCGGCGGAGGCGGATGCGGATACGGTCACCCCCGTCGCGGCGGTATTGGCCGCTCAGCCCGCGGCGTCATCGGCGCATCCTGGGGCATCAGCGCCGACTACCGCAGCGCCGCCGCTCCCCGATTTGAACGCGGCGCTCGTTGCCCGCGTTACACCCCTGATGCCGCCCGGCGTAACTCTCCAGGCCGTCACGCTCGGCTGCGACCCGCCCGCCGGCGCCACTCTGGCTGACGTCGCGCCCGGCATGACGCAGCTACAATCCCGCAGCTTGACAGTGGTGCTGACGCACGACGGGGCCACAACGGCCTGCACCGCTATCGTTGCAGCCCAACGACAGGTGCTGGTCGCCGCGCGCGATATCGCGGCTGGCGAGGCGGTCGCCACCAGCGACTTCCAGGCGCAAGCCGTCGAGGCCTTCTCGGCCGCTCCCAATGCGCTCGAACAATTGCCGCGCACGAGCATGGTCGCCGCCAACCCGATCCGCGCCGGCCAGCCGCTCTACGCCTACCAGCTCATCCGTCCACTCGCGATCCATCCGGGCGATCTCGTCATCGTGACGATCAGCAATGGTCCAGTCACCGTGCGCGCACAGTTGCAATCCAACTCCGCCGCCAGCGTCGGTGATACGGCGACGGTAATCAATCCTGAAAGCGGCGCGCCAGTCGGCGTTACGGTCACCGGCGTCAAGACCGCGGAACTGGTGATGCCATGAAACGGGTTCGCTTGCGGATGCTGATGCTGAAACTGCCGCTGCTACTACTGCTCGCCGCGACGCTTAACGGCTGCGTCGCCTTGCCCTTCCTGCCGATGATCGCCCACGCCGTGCCGCGGATGCTGTTTCCGGATCTGGATCCGGCCAACCAGGCGCCCAAGGCGGCGCAACAAGCGCCGCCGCCGCCGGATACGCAAATCGCTACTGCCGTTGCCGCGCCGATTACTGCGCCCGGCGATACCGGCGTCAATATCGATCAGGTCGATCGCGTCGCCTTCGCCCCTGACGCCGCCGGCAGTATCCCGATGCGCGTAATGGCCGACGATCTCGTCGCCGACGTCAAGGCGCGCTCGGTCGGCGACGTCCTCACGGTCAACGTCACGGAAGCCGTCGCCAGCGAAAGCAAGGCCGGCACTACGCTCTCGAATCAGCGCGCGATCAGCGCCGGCTTGCCCAACTTCTTCGGCGTTGCCGAGAATTTCGCCGCCAAGAATCCGTCCTTTAATCTCGCCAGTCTGGTCAACGGCACTTCCACCAACAGCACCACGGGCGCGGGCGACCTGACCGCAGCCGATACCTTCACCGCGACGGTCAGCGCGGTCGTGACCGCGGTGAATCCGAGCGGCACACTCTCGATTCGCGGCGAGCGCAGCCTTCAGGTCAACGGCGAGGACGACACGATTCACTTGAGCGGCGTCGTCCGTCCTCAGGATATCGACTCCTCCGACGCGATCGCCTCGGCGCAAGTCGCCGACCTCAACCTCAGTATTTCCGGCGAGGGCCAGTCGCGCGACAAGCAGGGTGACGGACTCGCCACCCGGATGTTCGACCGGTTGTGGCTCTTCTGATGAAAATCACGGGTATCGTCGTTTTTTTGCTCTTTATGGCGATCGGCTACGTCTGGGCGCTTGATCAGGGCGACCAGGCGGACCCGCGATTGTTGCCGCCGCCATCCGCGCAGGCGCTCGAGGCGCGCTACGTCGCGCCGGGCGGCGGTCTGCTCGGCTTTCAACATGGCAACGACGGCAATTACGCGCCGCTCGCCACGCTCGCCCATATCCACGGTATTCGCATCAACCATCTGCTCGGCCATGGCCTAACGGTCGGGCTGCAAAACAGCGGCGATTCGCAGCAGACACTGCTCTCAATCCAGTTTCTGCTCAACACGCTCCGCCATGAGAGCATCACGCTGCCCGCGGCGCTCAATCCCGCGAATATTCAGGTACGTAATCTGGCGGCCGTGATGGTCACCGCGGATATTCCACCCTTCGCCCGGGTCGGCGCGCGAATCGACGTGCTGGCCTCGACGATGGGCGACGCGCGCTCGCTGCAGGGCGGGACCCTGCTGATGACCCCGCTGCGCGGCGCCGACGGCGAGGTCTATGCGCTCGCGCAGGGACCGATCTCGGTCGAAGGCTATTTCGCCAACGCCTCGGGCGGCGCTTCCGAGCGCAAAAACTTTCAGACCGCCGGCCAGGTCCCCGGTGGCGCGACGGTTGAACGCGCGATCCCCAATGATTTTTCCGCCCTGCGCAAGCTGGAACTCGACTTCGAGGATCCCAGCGCCGCGGTCGCCGCCCATGCCGCCGGCGCGATCATCGGCAAGTTCCCCGACGCCCATACCGCGATTCTCGATCCCGGCACGATCGAGGTCGAGCTCCCGGCCTGGATGTCGCCCGTCACCTTCGCCGCGGCGATGGACTCCATCATGGTCGCGGCCGGCCAATCCGATCGCGTCGTGGTCGACGAGCGCACCGGCACGATCGTGGTCGGCGGCCGGGTCAGCGTCGGCCGCGCGGCGATCAGCCATGGCAATCTGACCATCACCATCGAACCCAAAGTCGACGTCTCGCAGCCCGGGCCGCTCAGCGGCGGCACGACCGTCGTGACCAAAACTTCCAGCGTCAAGGTCAACGAAGATCCGGGCGAATTTTTTATGCTGCCGCAAGGCGCCACTGTCGAGCAGATCGCGGAAACGCTCAACGCGGTCGGCAGCAAGCCCGGCGACGTCATCGCGATTTTCGAGGGGCTGCGCGCCGCCGGCGCGCTGCGTGGCGAGCTGATCATTCGCTGACCGCTATCAGCCGACTGGGCGAAACGCTTTCCGTTCAAGGAACAGAGGTTATGAGCCAGGAGTTAAGATTATGAGCATAGTTGTTCAAGGCCTCTTCAACCGCGCGCTCTTTGGCGGCCAAGACCTGCAGCGGCGCAGCGCCGCCGAGGGCCTGAGCCAGACCTTCGCGACGATTCTCTCGCGCCAGATGCGCCAATCAATGGTGGGCGTGGACTCCGGTCCGATGGGTATTGGCGGCGGCGCTACCGGCGATATCTACGGCTCCTTCATGGACGATGCGATGGGCAAGTTGCTGGCCCGCTCGCCCGCGATGAAATCGCTGAATGCCGCGCTCGAACATGATCTCGGCGGCACGCATAATTCCGCTGCGCCGCGGGGACTCGATAGCAAGGACCGGCTGATCGAAAAGATCGACCGCGCGGTGCTGGCCGCGGCGTCGCCCGCCGAATTGTCTGTCCCATTTTCGGGCCCATCCGAAACATCCGCCGTGTCCGAATTTAAGACGGCGGCGATAACGCAGGCCGATAATCGTGGGCCGTTGATACTGCCGCCGGCCCCCTCGGCGATGGTCCCGGACTTGCCTCCACCCTCCAAACTTGGGGGTACCCTCTAATGTCGAACTCCATTAATGGCCTGAGTGTTGCCCCGTCGGCGACGCAACTCGACGCGGCTGCGACCACCGCGGCGGCGCCGGTTAATGGCGCGGCGCCGGTTCGCGACACTGCCGGCGCAGCTGGCCCCGGGCCCTCCCCGAGCGCGCCGGCGGACCGCACGACGCTCTCACCGCTGGGACTGCTCCTCGGCTCGGCGAGCAGCGCGGTGGCGTCACTATCGTCGTTTCGCTCGGAGCGGGTGATGCAGCTGCGCTCGGCCTTGGCCGACGGCATTATCGGCCGGACTTAAGTCTGGTCGCGCAGCGCGTGGGCCAGGCCTTAACTGCCAGCGGCCAGTGAGAAAGAGAAGTACAAAATGACGCCTTTGGAATACCCGGCACTGGGCGGTTGTGACCTCGGTAGTGTCGCCAGGCTCGCGCGTTTCACCACCGTAATCGGAGCGCTGAGCGCAGAGTTGAGCGCGCCGCATAGCGCAATCAGCCGCGCCGAGCTGCTCGAGCTACGCCGCATCCTCGACAGCTTCGCCCGGCTCACCACCGGCCTGCGCGCGGCGGTACACGAGCGCGTCCACGCGATCGGTGGAGGCTTTCACTATGTCGGTTAATATCACTTCCGTTGCGGTTAGCGGGATTGCCGCGGCCGAGGCCGAAATCGCCGCCACCGAGTCCAATATCAGCAACGCTTCCAATCCGAACTACTCGGCGGAATCGGTAGTGCTGGCCGCCGCCCCCGGCGCACAAGGCCAGGGGATCGGCGTCGAGGTGCTGGGGACGCAGCGCGCGCAGGCGCCCTTCCTCACCGGTCAGATCGATAGCGCGCAGTCCTCGGCGAGCTTCAATCAGGCCTTCACCCAAGCCACCACGCTGGCGCAGAACTATATCTCGCCGAGCGGCGGCACGGACCTCTCCGGCTATCTGCAGGATCTTTTTAATTCCTTCACGACGTTGTCCGCTTCACCGACCGATCCGAGCGCCCGCACCGCGGCGATTAGCGCCGCCACCAACTTTGCCCAGGCCTCCGCGACGCTCTCCGGCAATCTGCAGCAGACGGCCGGCGATCAGCTCGCACAGCTCGGCACGCTGGTCTCGCAGGTGAACAATATTACCCAGCAGGTCGCGGCACTAAATTCGCAGGTTCAGTCCACCCAGGCGCAGGGCGGCAGCGCCGCGGCGCTGCTCGATCAGCGTGACGGCCTGGTCGCCCAGTTGTCCCAGTTGATTGGCGCCACCGCCGATTCGGCCGGCAACGTAACCGTCAATGGCGTGCCGCTGGTCAGCGGCGCCAACGCGCTCACGCTCAGCACCACCGGCACCGGCGTTAATGTCGGCCTGCAGGTCACGCTCACGCACGGGACGTTGCCGCTGCAACCCGCGCAGCTCGGCGGAAGTATCGGCGGCGTCATCTCCGGCGCCGCGAGCGTGCTGCAGGCGCAGAGCAGCCTCAACGGCTTCGCGACTTCCGTTGCCGGCGCGATCAATTCAGTTTATTCGACCGGCTATGGCCTCGACGGCTCGACCGGCAACACGCTCTTTGTCGTGCCCGGAACGTCGGGCGCGCCCATCTCGATCAACCCGGCCGTCACCGAGCAGAACTTCGCCGCCGCCGCGAGCGCCGCCGGCGTCCCCGGCGACGGCTCCAATGCCGCCGCGCTCGCCAATCTGGCCGCGGCCACCAACCTCGATTCTGCGGCGCCGTCGGAAACCCTGGGCCAGGCCTTTACCGCAATCGCCTCGCAGTTCGGCTCGACCGTCGCCAACGCCACCACCAATCAACAGCAGGCGACCGCCACGCTGACTTCCTTGCAAACCCTCCAGAGCTCGATCACCGGCGTCTCACTCAATGACCAGTTGACGCATCTCGTCCAGTATCAGAACGCCCTGGAAGCCGCCGGGCGCGCCTTACAAAGCGCCAACGACATCACCCAATATCTCATTCAAGTGAGTAGCCAGTGACCATAGGTGATTAGCCAATGCCTGTATCAGACTTATCCCTGTTCAATTCGCTCGGTTTCGCCCTCGACAATACGACGAGCGGTCTCCAGACCCTCGAGCAGCAACTGGCCACCGGCAAGCAAGTCAATCAGCCTTCCGACAACCCCTCGGCTTTCGCCCAAGGCGAGCTGTACGCGACGAAGCAATCGGCCGTCACCAACGACGTCTCGATCGCCACACTGGCGCAGGGCCAGCTCTCCACCGCCGATAACGCGCTGGCATCGGTCAACACGGCCCTCGATACCGCGATCCAGGACGCCACCCAGGGGTCCGACGGCACGCTGAACGCCGGACAATTGTCCGCGATCGGCCAGGCGGTGGGCGGCCTGCTTACTCAGGTCATCGGCGCCGCCAATACCCAGTATGGCGCAAGCTATATCTTTGGCGGTAATCAGGTACTCACTCCGCCGTATGACAACGCGGGTAATTACTCAGGCGACACCGGCTCCAACTCCGCGCAGTTAAGCGACGGCACCAAGCTCCAGTTGACCTTCAATGGCCAATCGATTTTCGGCGACAGTACCACCGGGGTGATCGGCACCCTGACCGCGCTGCAAAGCGCGCTTAATTCCGATAACCAGCCGGCGGTCGCCGCTACCCTCACGCAATTGCAGGCGGAGGTTACCCAGATCGCCCAGGTGCGCAGCGGGATCGGCGGGACCATCAACAACGCCGCCAACGAGGTCAGCAGCGGCAATACTAATATCATCTCACTGACCAGTGCGATCAGCTCCGCCACCAACGTCGACGTCGCGCAGGCCGCGGCCAGCCTGCAGCAGCTCAATCTGCAGGATCAGGCATTGGTGTCGCTCGGCTCCGACCTTGGCAAACTGCCGCTGATCAACGTTCTGGCCTAAGCGTCGGCGCTCAACATCGGATAGAGGAGGAAAAGCGAAAAATCATGGCGCTGCAAAGTGAGTCTTCTGCCCGGTCGAACAAGGCCGCGCTGTTCGCGATGACGCTGAACAAGGATGTCCTGGCCAAGGTTCTCAAGCATCTGAATGAAGTCGAGTTGGCCAACCTGACCCAGGCTTACGAGCAGGAGGCCGCGGGCAAGCCTGACGAGACGAGCCTGATCGGCGTCGGCCGCGAGTTTCTCGAATTGGCCGCAGGCGGCGCCGGCGGACACTTCAAGGAAGCGCTCGTGCTCGCCGTCGGCGAGGAGGGCGCATCGCAGATTTTGCGTCAGGATCCGTGGCACGCGCTGGCCAAACGAGTGACGCCCGCGACGCTGGCAGCCCTGCTCAAGGACGAGCGCTCCGAGACCATCGGGATTGTGCTGGCGAAGCTGCCCTCGGCCTATTCGTCGGACCTCTTCGCTCTGCTGCCTGAGGAATCCCGCGCCAAAAGTATCGAGCGGTTGACCCGCAGCGGCTCTATCGCCGCCGCCGCGGCCGACGCGCTCGCGGCCGCACTTGAGGAAAGCCTCAATAGTGGGGTCGGCGCCGGCGCCGGCGATCAGCAGGCCGGAGTCAAAGCCGCCGCCACGATGCTGAATCGGCTCGACAGTGAGGCCGCCCTCGCGATCGTCGAGCAGTTGCGCGCCACCGAGCCGGCCTGCGCCGCGGCGCTCGAGCGCGAGATGTTCCACTTCGAAGACCTGCTCAAGCTCGAAGTCCGCGTGCTCGAACGCATCCTCGGCGAAGTCCCGACCGAAAAGCTGACCATCGCGCTTAAGGGGATGGCGCCTGAGCAGCGCGACCTCATCTTCAGCGGGCTCACCGATCAGGTGAAGCAGATGGTGACGCAGGGACTCGACGACAGCGGGAGTGTTGCCGCCACCGAGGTCCGCGCTGCCCGCCGCGAAATCAGCACGCTCGCCCTGAATATGAATCGCGACGGCAAGGTTCGCCTCCGTGCCGATGAGCAGGAGATGGTCGCTTGAAAGCGCTCATCTGCCGCCTCTCTCAACAAGCACGATTATCGAAATCAGGACACCGGCCTCGTTGTCTTAGGACAATCTGCGGAATTTGAGATGCCTGAACTTGATTCACTCGCCCAAAAGCTAACGTTTCGCACTTAACAGCTCAGGTACGCGTCTTGCGCTAACCTTGGACGAACGGCGATTCATCAAGATTTGCCTGAGTTCGATCAAGGAGAGCGAAGAGGCGAGTGGGGACGAAAACGCAACTCGATTTCGCCAGCATCGTCGGGCTGTTGCTTGGCCCGGCCTGCGTGCTTGGCGGGCAATGGATCGAAGGTGGCGCGCTCGGCTCATTGGTACAGTTGAGCGCCGCGATGATCGTTGTGGGCGCCAGCCTTGGCGCTTGCATGCTCTCCTTTGCCCCTTCCTCCCTGATGGCGGCGGCTCGCGACGTGAAAAAGGTCGTTGCCTCGACGGTGCCTGATCCGTTCGAGCTGATCGACCGCATCGTCGGTTACAGCACTGTCCTGAGCAAAGAAGGTCCGATCGCGCTTCAGAAGCAAATCTCAAAGGAAAGTTATCCCCTGTTGAGCACCGCGCTGAACCTGCTTGTGAGCAATATGGCGCCGGAATCATTGCTCGGCGTGCTCGAGCGGCGGTTTGCCGAGAACTTCCGGCTCAACAGCGCCGGCGCTGACGTTTTCGATGCGGCGGGCGGCTACCTGCCGACCTTCGGCATCATGGGCGCGGTGCTCGGTCTGATTCATACGATGTCCATGCTCGATGATCCGAGCAAAATCGGCTCCGGCATCGCCACCGCGTTTGTTGCGACCCTCTACGGCGTGGGCACAGCCAACATCCTCGCCTACCCGTTCTCCAAAAAAATCCGCGCCCGTGCGCAAACCGAGAAGGAACTCGATCGCATAGTGATTACGGCCTTCAAAGGTATCCTGGCCGGGCAAAAGGGACTGGCGCTGCGTCAAACCTTGACCGGAGGATCGCCAACACCGCCGGTTGCGCTGGTCAAAAAGACAGAGAAAACGGAGAAGACCGAAAAGGCCGCTTAGTCCTTCTTCGATCCGAAATCATGGCGGCCGCGCGCCTCTGTGTGTTACTGGTTCTCCCAATCTGACCGGCGCGTGCGGGAGAATCAAATGGACACAGAGGCGCTCTGTTTTTTGTCGCTGGGTGAGGTCGCGAAGCAGATTCGCGAGGGCAAATTGACTTCCGGCGAGGTTACCCGATGCGTCCTCGAACGGATTCGCGCGCACGACGGGCTTCACGCCTATAATCTGGTAATCGAGGACTCCGCGCAGCTCGCTGCTGCCAAGGCCGACGCGGAGCTGCGCGCCGGGCGCTGGCGCGGACCGCTTCATGGCGTGCCGGTCGCGGTCAAAGACCTCTGTGGGACTAAGGGGATTCCAACCACCTGCTCCAGCGCCGTTCTGCGTGACTGGCGGCCCGATTCCAGCGCCACCGTGGTCCAACGGCTCGAAGCCGCCGGCGCGATTCTTCTCGGCAAGCTCAACCTGACGGAATTTGCGATGGCCTGGTACCATCCATCCCTTCCGATACCGCTCAATCCATGGGATCACGCCTTATGGCCGGGGGCGTCGTCCAGCGGTTCGGGGGTCGCAACTGCAGCCGGACTTTGCTTCGGCGCGATCGGCACCGATACCGGCGGCTCGATTCGCTTTCCCTCGGCGGCGTGCGGAATCGTCGGCTTGAAGCCGACGTGGGGGCGCGTCAGCCGGTACGGTGTCTTTCCGCTCGGCGAATCACTTGACCACATCGGACCGATGACGCGCAGCGTCGGCGACGCCGCCCTGATGCTCGCCGCGATCGCCGGTCGCGACCCGCACGACGATACTTCTCTCGCCGCGTCGGTGGACGATTATCAGTCGGCTCTCGCTGGCGGTGTCAGCGGACTGCGCGTCGGGCTCGATGAGCGCTACATCGCGACAGCCGACGTCGCCGAAGCGGTGATCGACGCCGTGCGGACGCTCGAGCGGCTCGGCGCGCGGGTCGTGAAGATTACCATTCCCGACGTCGAACCGGGGATCTCAGCTTGGACGACGCTCTGCGCCGCCGACGCGGCCGCTGCTCACGAGCACACTTACCCGTCGCGGGCTTCAGAGTATGGTCCCGGCTTCCGCTCATTTCTCGAAATCGGCGCCGAAGTGCGCGGTCAGTCTTACGCCAAGGCCCATCAGGTGCGTGAACGTTTCGCCAACCAAGTGCAGATGATGTTCGATCAGGTGGACGTTTTTGCCTGCCCCTCGATGGCGATGGCGTCGCTTCCCGCCAGCGCGATCCCGCCCGATGCCAGTGGGTTGATCGACGGAGGGAGCAACTCTCTTGTCTATTTCACAGCGCCGTTCAATCTGAGCCGCAACCCAACGTTGTCGCTTCCATGCGGACAGAAGCCCGGTGGCCCGCCGCCCAGCCTGCAACTCGTCGCCCGTCATCTTGGCGAAGCGACTCTGCTCCGCGCCGGCGCAGCCTTTGAAAGGGCCACCGACTGGCATCTGCAACGGCCGCCCTCGAAATAGGCTTTGGTTCACGCGGGATGGGAATCAGTTTCAGGAGGCTCGCAGCATCCGGAGAAATTCGCCGCCGCCATGTGGCCAATCGGCCGGTGGCGATTGCATCCGCTCGGGTTCGCAGATCCAGCTTGCGCCCGTTCGCCCGATCACCTCGCGCAGCTCCGCGAGGTAGTCGCGGGAATCGGCCGTCGAGAATTTGACGCCCATGGCTTCGACCCGGCCTGTTACCGGCGCGAGACGGCGTGCGAGATCAGCAGGATCGAAAAACGGCGAGATTGTGAGCGTACGGAAGCCCGGACCGCCCGTAAAAGCCGCGTCGCGATCGTAAACTATCGTCCAGCCCGGGAGCGCACCCTCCCACAAGCGCACCGATTGCTCGCTGAGCGCGCGCCAGCGCGCTGCCTCGCGCACGCGTCGGATCGCGATCGCATCCTCGAGCGCGAGGGCGCGCGGCGGCGGCAGGGGACCGCGCGCAAGCCGCTCGAGCGCCGCGGCGATCTCCTCGGCAAAGTCCCGCGTTGCAAGTCCGTCCGTCTCGCCGACAAACAGATGATGTGGCGAGAGGCATCCGCGCTGCTCGAAGACCGAGACCTCCTTGGCAATCGTCTCAGCCAGCGCGTCGCGACCGGCGCCCCCGATCGCGCCCGCGGTCACAACGATCCCGCTGACGCGCGCGCCGAAGCCGACGAATCTCGACAGTCCACGATCCGGCTGGCCGAGGCCGGAAGCTCTCGCCGGCTCGAGTTGCGCGATCGTACCATCGTCGCCGAAGGCCACGATCCGATCGCAACGTGCGCTCATTGCTTTGGTCAAGTCAGTCTGTTTACGGCCCCAACTAAAGACCGCGATTCGCGCGCCCACGGCCGCGTCCACTTCAGCGAGCGCGCGGGCGAATTCGGCAAAGAAAATCGGCTCCGCCGCGGCCGTCTTGATGATCACCGCGCATCCCGCGAGTATCGCCGCGGCGACTTCGTGCAGCCCGGCGCCGGGCAGGTTGGCGGGCATGATAAAACCGATGAGCTCGCGCCGCGCCCGCAGCGTTCGCGCGAAGGCCAAAACCCGATCAAACTCGCTCCACGGTGCGCAGACGCGATCCAGCGGAAGCGACAATGCCGACCAGCCCCAGCGTGCGGCGATTGCCGTGACGGCCGCGCATCCGCGCGGATGTTCAATCGATCCGAGTTGACAGCAAGTTGCGACGATTGCAGCGGCCACGCACTCGACCGGAGGGGCATTCGCTGCAAGCACCGCACGCAGGCTGAACTCCGCAGCGAACACTTCATCGACTTGCGGCGCGACGCTTGTGGAGTTCAAGGTGGCCGATTCGCGAACTCTGCGATCGCGAGCGCACATCCGCGCGCGTCGCCGGTTGCTGCGCGACCGAGGATCCTGACGCCTCCGCCATCGATCACGCCTAGATCCTCCGTGAGCAACATCGAGACCGACGCGACGTTGGCGAGATCAAAGAACGCCAGCAGGCCGATCTCACCATCGGCAACCGGCCGCAACGACCCGGGATCAAGCACGAACGACTTGAGCCACGGCGGCGGGAGTTTTACCCGCGCCGCGGTCGGCTCGCTGCGATCTGAGTTGAACGGCGTCGCGTCATAAAGCTGCGAACACATTTCCGTCATGCCGTACTCATTGATCACAAGGGCCGGATCGAGATTCAGGCAGCGCGAAGCCTGCTCGGCCACTTCCGCCGCACTGAGCGGCGCGGTCTGGCCTTTGGCGCCGCCGGTATCCATCAGGCGCGACCCTGCGGGAAGGACGATCGCTAGCGAAGCGCGGCTGCCGCGCGCACCGAGCAAACGAGTCCGCGAGGTGCGTTCAGTGGATGACTCGGTGAGCGCCGCGAACAGCTTGGCGCAGGCCGCGGTGGTGGCGAGAATACAAACCGGTGCGCCGGCGCGCGCGCACCCGCGCAGAAACTCGATCGCCTTCGCGACGTCGATCCCCTCGCGCGTGGCGACGCACGCCAATTCCGCCGTACCAAACTCCTCGATACACCAGCTGATCATCTGCGACAGCGACGACTCGGGCATCCGCTCGGCGGTCGGATGAAGCGCAATCATCGCCAGGCGACGCCCGTCGGGGAACATCATCCGGCGCAGGTGGCCGATGGCGGAAGCCCGGTAGATCTCCGGGTGCAGGACGCGATGGCGGCCGCGCTCCGCCATCCCGATCGTGGTGCCGCTGGTTAGAAAGAGGCGGGCCTGCGTCGCGGGCGTCTCGGCGAGACTTTCCATCTGCGCGTATTTGAAAGCGAGCGTGCTGACCGCGGGAATCTGATCAACGCGCCGCACGGCCGCAGGCTCGACGCCCAGCGCGGCAACATAGCTTCGATATGCCGGCACATGGTCGACCTGATATGCGAACACGCGGAGCGCCAGCGCGTCGAAGCCCTCGCGCGACCCGGGCCGCTGGATGAAATCGAGAACTTCGTCCAGAATCGTCATAAGGGAAACGCTTTCAACGACCGCCTCGTATATTATGACGACGACAGTATCGCAGACCACGCATCAACGAGGGGGTTAATTCGCCGGGACTGCGAAATCTCGTGGTGGTTGCCGGCCTATTCAATTTCAAACTGCGGTTTGTTAAAAACATTGAATCGAGATGTTCGAGGGATAAGGGGCTCCAAGCAGTAAAAGATGAAAAAATTCTCTGCGGGTGTGGTGTTGGGCTTTCTGGTGAGCTGGGGAATGGTTTTCGCAGAGCCGAATTTCAATCACAACGGGATCTTCTGGACCAGGCTCAATAATACGGCCAAAACCGGCTATATCAATGGCTACGGCGATGCGATGCAGGTGAGTGTCGGTAAGCTCGAGAGCCTCTCGATTGCGGCCGATCTCTTTCACTGGAAAGGCGCCGATAAAATCATCCGTCAGCTCGCCGACGAGCTTTCGACTTCCGAACTCACGCCTGCCGAGGCCGTGCACAAGCTCGACACTTTGTACGCGAATCCCAAGTACAGCGAGCTTGATCTCGGGCAGGCGCTGCAACTGCTCACGGTCAAAGCGCCGCCGGACGACCCGGCCGCCGCCAACGCGCCCGCGCACAAGTAAATTTCAGCGCCTCGCTCTTCGCGCAATCCGTCAGGCGACGCGACGCAGCCGACAACGATGATAAATCGTTGACACTTGACGTCTGTTTGACGATTCTAATTTGAGTAAATAAGCTGTAAAACGCTTCACTAAATGATTCAAGAAAGGATTGGATGACTAAAACAATAACAATGCTAGCGCTGGGCGCGTCGGTGGGACTTACTGCGATGGTTTGTCCTACTACGACCGGCGCTCAGGAAGTTCAGGTCGGCGCGACCTTTGTCGGCGAGGTCAACCACGATATTTCAGCGCCCTTGAGTGATATCGCTATTGCCGCCGAGAGCTCCGTCAGCAGCGGCACGCACGAAGTCCTGCCGGTGCGGCGTCGCTCAGGCGCTGCCCCTGCCGTCGCTAGCGAGACTGACCCCGTGATCCAACGCTCGGGCGGCCCACTTGTCGCTGCCACGGTCGGTCTGAATTTCGACGGGGTGAGCAATATCAGCGGCTTCGTACCGCCGGACACCAACGCCTCGGTGGGCAGCACGCAAGTCGTCGAGACCACCAACGTTTCGTATCAGATCTTCAACAAAAGCAGCGGTGCATCGATCCTCGGCCCGGCGGCGGTCAGCAGCATTTGGTCTGGCTTCGCCGGCACGCTTTGCGGCAAGACGACCTCGAACTACAGCGATCCGGTGGTGCTCTATGATAAGGCGGCGAGCCGCTGGCTGGTAACCATCCTGGCCTACAACAGTTCATTTACATCCAATTCCGAATGCGTGGCGGTCTCAACCGGCTCGGATGCAACCTTGACCTATAACCGCTACGAAGTTTCGTTCGGATCGAGCCTGCCCGACTATCCCAAATTCGGCGTCTGGTCTGACGCTTACTACGCCTCCTTCAACATCTTCTCCGGCGGAGTTACCTTTCTTGGGGCAAAGGTCTGTGCGCTTGATCGCGCGTCGATGCTTGCTGGCGGCCCGTCAAATACCGAATGCTTCCAGCGGACCACGAGTGACTTCTCTTTCCTGCCATCGGACGTCGACGGCGCCACGCCGCCCGCAACCAACGAGCCGGACTTCTTTGTCGAGCTGGGCAGCAGCCCCAATACGCTCGAACTCTTCGACTTTCACTCGGACTTCGCGACTCCGGCCAATGCCACTTTCACCGGACCCACGATGATCAGCATTGCCCCGTACACCCAGGCCTGCGCCTCAACCGGCACCTGTATCCCGCAACCGGGTATCAGCCAGAAACTCGACTCGCTAGGTGACCGCCTGATGCACCGGCTGGCATGGCGCAATCTTGGCGGCACAGAACATCTGGTGGTCAATCACGCGGTTAAGCCGAGTAAGGCGGTGGCGGCGGTGCGATGGTACGACATCATCAATCCGGATTCTGCCCCGGCGATCGCGCAGCAGGGAACTTTCACGGTCGGCGCTATCTCGCTCTGGATGGGCTCGCTCGCGATGGATAAAGCGGGCGACATCGCTCTCGGTTTCAGCGCCTCGAGCAGCAGCGTTCATCCGAGCATCCTCTACACCGGGCGCATTCCGACTGATCCGATCAACACGATGGAGGCGATCGCCGCGATAAAGTTGGGCTCAGCTTCACAGACCATCAATCGCTGGGGTGACTACACCAGCATGGCCGTAGATCCGATCGACGACTGCACTTTCTGGTACGCCAATGAGTACCTTGCTACCAAGGGCTCCGACTGGCACACCCGCCTCGCCACCCTGAAGTTTCCGGGCTGCAGTTAACCCTCTAGCCGATAAGTCTCCGGACGTTCCCGCTAGCCGCGGGAACGTCCGGGAAACACTTCCGGTTCCGCCGGAGCGTCAGGGCAATGTGCCGGTGGTGTTGCCGTTCTGATCACGGGTCGTGATAGTCATGGTGCCGCCGAGACTATTAGTGGTGCCGGTCAGATACGCCGACATCCGATCGAGATTGTTCCCATCGACGACGTTGAAGCCCCTGACCTGAGCCGTGCTGCTCTCGAAATCGACCATTGAAGCCGCCACCAGCCCATTTGAGTCCACTACGGAGAACCCATTGCCACCACGGCCGTTGCTATTCAGGAACGGCGGTGGCTCCTGAAGGGGCCGTTCTGATCGAACAGATCCTCATAGTTGAACATCCCGTCCAGCGTGATGCCGTCGTCCTGGCGGCTGACGCCATTCAGGTCGCTGGCGAAGACACCGGCGAAATTGGTAGCGTCAAATGTGCCGATCCCGGTGGCGCTGCCGTTAGCGTCGATCGCGAAGAATTCGGCGTCGATGAGATCCTGCGAGAGGCCAAAGCCCGTCCGGACCTTGCCGCCGCCATCAAAGACGTTCGCCCCGAAACCGCTGGCGGTTGTCGAGGTTCCCTCGCCAAACGCGGCGCGCACAATTCCAGTTCCGGCTTCCACGACGTTGTTGTCCCAAGTGGAGATGCCCGCCAAGGTTTGTGTCGCGTTGATGCCTACGGTCAGCCTTGGTGTTGGGAGCTCTATTACGAGAAGGGTAAAGTTCAGGTCCGAATCAATGACGCGACGTTGCCGCTATCGGTCGGGCGATTGGGGAAGATTTGCGCAAGTTGTGCGGCTGAGAGTCCCATATGCGCGGCGAGCACTCGAGTGATTGGCTCGCGGAAATCCGTCGTGACGGCGAGATCGCGCTCCTGATAGAGATTGCTGCTCGCTAGTCCGGGCCAGCGGCCGTAAACCCGCCCGCCGCGGATCGGCCCGCCCATGACCCACATCACATTGCCGTGACCATGGTCGGTGCCGCCGTTGCCGTTCTCGCGCATCGTGCGGCCGAACTCCGAGATCACGAGGATCACCGTCTCGCCGTATGCGGGACCGAGCAGTTTCGTGAAGCTGCCGAGGCCGTCGCCGAGTTGCTTGAGATGATTTGCGAGTTGCCCTTGCACCGCGCCTTCATTGACGTGCGTATCCCATCCGCCCAGCGCCATGAAGGCGAGCTTGATCGACGGGTCCCGCTGGATCAGGTACGCCAGCCGGTCCGCATCCTGACTGAAGCCGTCGGGCGTGGGCGCACCATTATCGGCCTCGGCCATGTCCTGCCGCAGTTCGCCGACCAGCTGCTTGCGCGCGGCGCGACCCTGCTGGTAAGCGACGCTGATCGCATCGCGACCATCGTAAAGCCGATCGAAGGCCGCTTCGATTCGTGGATTGTCGAGCGGCAGGGGACGCGCCGCGCCGCGCCCGAGTGCAATATTCGCGACCGGTACGCGGCCTGACAGGATGCGCGGCACGACCGGTCCCAGGCTCACCGCGCCGGTCGGACTGCGGCCCGGCAACGCCGCCAGCACGCGATTCATCCAGCCGTCGGCCGTCGTCTTGATCCCGGGCGTGCCGCTCTCCATGTAGTCCTGCGCGTCGAAATGCGAGCGCGTCGGATCGGGCGAGCCGCAGGCCTGCACGAAGGCCAGCGTGCCGGCGCGCCATTGCGGCATCAGCG
The DNA here is from genome assembly GCA_035308025.1 of Candidatus Binataceae bacterium. Taxonomy (NCBI): domain Bacteria; phylum Candidatus Binatota; class Binatia (SeqCode); order Binatales (SeqCode); family Binataceae (SeqCode); species Binataceae bacterium (SeqCode). Next base: position 79,719 of record DATGHL010000053.1, on the reverse strand, counting down.
CATCGAGCGCGGGATTAAGTCCGAAGTGGCCGTCGAGGTTGAGGACCGCGCCATCGCCCTTGCGCGGGATCGCGATCGAGGGGCGCGCCGCGTAATACTCGCTATCGCCATACGGGACCACGACGTTCAAACCGTCGACGGCACCGCGCAGAAAGACTACCACCAGTCGCCGGCGGTCGGCCGATTCGCCCGCCAAGGCGCGCGCCGCCCACGAGTGCGTGCCCAGCAGGATCACGCCTTTGGCAGAAAGCGAGGCGGCGGCGCGAATAAATTGCCGGCGATTCATCATCTTCGCCGGCGGCGTGGGATGATCGTGCTTGAACATGATTCGATTGGGTTCCTTATCGCATCATGAATTCGGGACTGCCGAGCAGCAGCGGCGCGCGCAAGCCCGTGGGCGCCGATTCGACCGCGGCTTGCGTCCGGGGAGAAAAACGGTCGCCGAGGGTCATCGCGAGCGCGACCGGATCAGGCGGCGCGGGTTTGTTCTCTACACGGTCAACCATCGCGACCCGGCGCATGCCACCGCCCGCACCCTCGCCGGCAGGCTCGTCGGCGAAGTCGGAGAAAGGACGGTTAAGCGGCAGCCGGCCCGCTCCGAGCGCGGTCGCGAAGGCCAGCCGCAGCATCATCGCGTCCGGATTGAGCCAGGCCTCCTGCGTGTTCTTGTAGCCGTCCGGGGTCTGGCAGCCGAAGAGCGGCATCCCGAGTCCCGCCATCGTGTTCATCAGGGGCCGCACGTTACGTACCGGCGTACCGGTGGCGCGCACGGCCGAAATCGCGAATTCATAGGGCGTCTTGAATTTTGCCGCGTAGCTGCGCGAGTCCCAGAATTCCGGGCTGGCGAACAGCGTTTCGAGGACGACGCGGAGATCGCCGTCATTCGCGAGATAGCTCCGCGCAATCCGATCGATCAACGGGGCTGGTGGATTGTCGGCGACGAAATACTGCGCGAGCTGCGTGCTCAGGTGACGCGCAGTCGCCGGATGGCGCGCGAGCAGATCGAGCGCCCGCTCACCTTCGTTGATACCGCCGCCGCGGATTGATTCTCCGAGCAGACTCTTGTCGCTGAAATCGTGACGTGACGGATCGAAGAAAAAACCGTCGGGCGTGCGGACCGCGCCCGGTTGCTCACCGAAGCGGCGCCGAAAGCCGCCCCCGCCCAGCGGTGGCCGGCGGCGCACGATACCCCATCCGGTAAGAATATGGGCCAGCGCGATGACATCAGCCTGCGAGTAGCCGCCGTTGACGCCCAGCGTATGCAGCTCCATCAGCTCGCGGGCGTAATTCTCGTTGATCCCTTCGAGCTTGCCGCGCGCGCCCGGTGAGTCGGGCGCGGTGTTCTGCCAATTGTCGAGATAAAACAGCATCGCCGGATGCTTGGCCGTCGCGCCAAGCAGATCGCGAAAGCGGCCCATCACGTGCGGGCGAATCGCCTCCTCTTCGTACGCACCGACCCACAGATAACATAGGCCCTTGCCGGCAAAGACGTTGAAGTGGTTGAACCAGAAGGCGGTCATCACCTCCTGGAGTTGCCGCGGACTGCGGACGGCGCGCATCAGCCGCGCGCGTATCGCCTGCTCGACGACAATTCGGGCCTGTTGGCGCGCCTGCTTTTGCGCTTCGGGGTCGCGATTGGGCTTTTGATTCGGTCCGCGGCGGCCGCCCATCGGCGGGCCATATTGCAGAAACAGCTCGACCGGCGTCATCCGCAGCGTCTCTAACGCGCCGATTTGCTCCTCGAGCTCCGGCGATTCAGGGAGCCCATGCGGATTGAGTTGTTGCGCGATCCAGCGCTCAACGCCGAGCCGATTCGCCGTCTCGACATCGCCCGGGGCCGGACCGAAAGCGAGCCGATTGAGCGCGTGCAACGGCCGCAACTCCAGCGGCATTGCCGCCGTTTGAGTCACGACGGCTCACCGCCTGCCGTCGGTAACTCGGAGTAACACCTAACCTAAACTCGCACCTATGTAGGTAGGCCGTTTTGCTTGCCCCTTTGCCTGCCCGCCCGATGCTAATTGTTTACAAAGTAAACAAACTCTCGTTGTTCGCTTATTTCCTTCGCCTAGTTTGTTCATTCTTTTTTAGCTCCTTACTATTATTCAAACGGTCTCCGCCATAAGGGTATGACGGAGACCGTTGGCTAAACGTTTACTGACTTATGTCGGACGCTATCGCGCGAGCCTAATACTTCGCCGGAGTTCCTTGGGTCCGATGTACGCGCCGGAGAAACAGAGTGGGATGACTCTTGAACTTCTCTCTGACGCCCGGATGATGCTCCAGATAAGCCTTCAGGTCGGGATTGGATTTCAGGTAGGCCGGGTCATCGACGAGACGCGGGTCGTGGTTTAACTGTTCTTCCATCCCGGGATGGCTGTCGAGAAAATCACCGAACTTATCGGCATACTTATGGTGTTTGTCGAAGTGTGTCGGCCGCGGCGGTTGTAGCGGCTCGCCCTGCGCCATGACCGGCGCGCTCAGCGCTCCCATCAGCAGTGTTGCCGAGAGCAGAATCATCGGACGTTTCAAGTTCATTTCATTCTCCTTTTGCGTTGTCGGTGGCAGCGCAGACAGATCTCCCGCCCGGTTGATATAAACACTAAATGATCGAGACGCCACAATAAATCGCTCGACCCCGTTCAGGCTAGCGCGGCGAGCGGCCCCAGGCCTCGATCAGACTCTCAAAGGCGCGCCGCAGCTCAGGATCGGCGACGCCCGGCAGCTCAATCGATCTCCGGGTATTGCGCGGCACCGCGCGCAGACGCGGCCGCTCTCGACGGCTGAGCCGGCCCTGCATGAAGCGCACGTCCCGGATCGCATCGCCGTCGATTTGATGGCGCAGGCGGTCGAGGATTTGCGGCTTCATCAGGTTGAGCTCCTGCAGCCACATTGCGCCCGATACCTTCACTACCGCAGTGTGGAACTTGAGTCCGACGATCTCGGTGCGCCGCGCGATCGCCTCGCCGACAACTTCGGGCCAAACGCGAATCAGCCGGACGATCTCGAACCGCCCGTCGGAATCGAAGCGCGCGAGCAGATCCTGGATAGCGCCGCCAATCTGCTGCGGCGGCCGGCGTCGGCTGGAGGCGATTGTCATCGCAGGTAGTTTCTCACAATCTCTTGATCGTTCCAGAGGCCCAATGGTCTTTTAGCAGGTTTGTCCACAGTTTAGCGGCATAGAAATGCATTCGCAGCACGCTGAAGCGATCACAATAGCCTAAGCTTCAACTTCTTTGAGCCTCGTGCGGGCTTTAGGCAGCCTTTATGGGCATCTTGGGCGGTTGCATGAAAGTTATCCACAACCTAATATATAGTTATTCACAACGTCTTGAACACCATATGTAGGGGTTCGCTCTTGACAGAATCTTCGCACCATACTAATTCCGAGTGACACATGGCGGTGGTTTCACGGGCGGGAAGGGAGCGAAAGAGCGATGGCGTTAATCGTGGAAAACTCAGAGGTTGCAAAAAATAACGCGCAATCACGCTCGATCACACTTCAACGCTTCTTTACGCGGGCCGGCGTCGATCCGATGTCGCAGGTCGATTGGGATGTCCGCTCGGCCGTGATTGCCGGCGAGGACGGCCGCGCGGTCTTCGAGCAACATAACGTCGAAGTGCCGCGCGGGTGGTCGCAGACTGCCACCAACGTCGTCGTTTCGAAGTATTTTCGCGGGCCGCTCGGCGACCCAAGACGCGAGACCAGCGTGCGGCAACTCGTCGGCCGCGTCGTCGATACGATCACGGGCTGGGGCGAGAAGCAGAGCTATTTCACCGCCGACGCCGATCGCGACACCTTCAAGGCCGAGCTTGCCTGGCTCCTGCTCAACCAGATGGCGTCGTTCAACAGCCCGGTCTATTTCAACGTCGGCATCGAAGAGAAGCCGCAGTGCTCGGCCTGCTTCATCCTCAAGGTCGAGGACAACATGGACTCGATCCTGAGTTGGTACCGCAACGAAGGGATGATCTTCAAGGGCGGTTCGGGCGCCGGGGTCAATCTTTCGGCGTTGCGCTCGTGCCGCGAGCGGCTGTCGTCGGGCGGCACGGCCTCGGGGCCGCTCTCCTTCATGAAGGCGGCGGACGCGTCGGCGGGCGTGATCAAGTCGGGCGGCAAGACCCGGCGCGCGGCCAAGATGGTCGTCCTCAACGCCGACCATCCCGATATCGCAAAATTCATCACCTGTAAGCAGGACGAGGAGAAAAAGGCCTGGGCGCTGATCGACGCCGGTTACGATTCTTCGCTCGACGGCGACGCCTACGGCTCGGTCTTTTTTCAGAACGCCAACAACTCGGTGCGTGTGACCGACGATTTCATGAAGGCGATCGTCGAGGACGCCGAGTGGCAGACCCGCTATATCAAGGGCGGCGCAGTCGCCGACACCTATCGCGCGCGCGATCTGCTCAAGATGATTGCCGAGGCGGCGTGGGCCTGCGGCGACCCCGGGATGCAGTTCGATACCACCGTCAACGGCTGGCACACCTGCCCGAACAGCGGCCGAATCAACGCGTCGAATCCGTGCAGCGAGTACATGCATCTGGACAACTCGGCCTGCAATCTCGCCTCGCTCAACCTGCTCAAGTTTATCGACGAGCGCGGCGACTTCAACGTGAAAGCCTTCCGGCACGCGGTCGACGTGATGATCACAGCGCAGGATATCGTCGTCGATCACTCGTCCTATCCCACTGATGAGATCGGCCGCAACGCCCATCTGTTTCGCGAACTCGGACTCGGTTATGCGAACCTCGGAGCGGCGCTGATGGCGCTCGGGATGCCGTATGATTCCGATCAGGGGCGCAGCTACGCTGCCGCAATCACCGCGCTGATGAACGGCGAGGCCTATGCGCAGTCGGCGCGGATCGCTGCCGCGCTCGGCCCCTTCGAGGGCTACGCGATAAATCGCGAGCCGATGCTCAAGGTGATCGAGCGCCATCGCGCCTGCGCGCGCGAACAGCTCAAGCCCGAGTACGTGCCGCTCGATCTGCTGCATGCGGCGCGCGAGTCGTGGGACGAGGCGTTGCAGCTCGGCGCAAGCGCCGGCTATCGCAACTCGCAGGCCACCGTAATCGCGCCCACCGGCACGATCGCCTTCATGATGGACTGCGATACGACCGGCATCGAGCCGGACATCGCGCTGATCAAGTACAAAAAACTGGTCGGCGGCGGGATGCTCAAAATAGTCAATCAGACCGTGCCGCGCGCGCTCAAGCGCCTGGGTTACGACTCGCGTGAGGTCCAGGAAATCGTCGAGTACCTCGACGAGCACGAGACGATCGAGGGCGCGCCGCATCTGGCCGATGCCCATCAGGCGGTCTTCGATTGTGCTTTCAAGCCGCGCGCAGGCTCGCGCACGATCCATTACCAGGGCCATCTCAAGATGATGGGCGCGGTGCAGCCCTTCATCTCGGGCGCGATCTCGAAAACGATCAACATGCCGGCGGAAGCGACCGTTGACGAAGTTGCCGAGGCCTATGTCATGGCGTGGAGGCTCGGGCTGAAGGCGGTTGCGATCTATCGCGACGGCTCCAAGCGCACGCAGCCGCTCAATACCGGCAAGCGCGCAGAGACAGTCGCGAATGACGCGCTCAAGGCGGTGTCTGCCGCGGCGCCGCCTGACGAATTCCGGCCCTATCGCCGCAAGCTCGCCGACGAGCGTAAATCGATCACGCACAAGTTCGATATCGCGGGCCATGAGGGTTACATCACGGTCGGCATGTACGAGGACGGCAATCCGGGCGAGATTTTCGTCTCGATGTCGAAGCAGGGCTCGACCATCTCGGGGCTGATGGATTCGTTCGCGACCGCGATCTCATACGCGCTGCAATATGGCGTGCCGCCCCAGTTCCTGGTCGATAAATTTGCGCACATGCGCTTCGAGCCGTCGGGCTTTACCAAAAATCCGCAGATTCCCTACGCGAAGTCGATCGTTGATTACCTGTTCCGCTGGATGGCGTCGAAATTTCTCGATGAGCAGGCCCGCAATGAGGTTGGCGTGATTAGTCAGTCGCCGAGCGCTGACCAAGGCGAAGTCACCTCACCCAAACTTGCATTGGTGCGCCCGCGCATCGCCGCCGATCTGATCGACGGCAAGGACACTTCTCTGCGGCAGGTGTTCATCAATCAGGCCGACGCGCCGCCCTGTCCCGACTGCGGCTGCATCATGGTACGCAATGGCGCCTGCTACAAGTGCCTCAACTGCGGCACAACCAGCGGATGCTCATGAGGTGAGAAAGCTTTGGGACCCCGGAGAAACTCAGTGGATGGACGGTGCGGGGATGGCAGAGGTGATGATGGTTTGGGGCGGCGTGGAAGAGTTTCTCCGGGGTCGATTGATTAGGTAGCGGATTACTCAGTCCGCTAGGCAGTGTGTGGCGGAGAGGCGGCGGATGTGGGGACGGCAGGGGGTCGGGAGCAATCCCGGCCCTCTAAAGTGTACCTTTTAGAGATAGCGAGCCGGTGGAGAGGCGGAGGTATTGTACATTCAACATAGAACAATTACACAGAAACATTGAAGCAGTGGCAGCTCACAATTCGGGTTTCTTTGAAATTCCTGATGTCATCCATTTTGAAGATTATAAGATGTTTGCCCAGTCCTTCGCGTCCCAGTTGGCGAAGCGGGCATCTTCAAGGGAATACACGCCGAACACACTGACGTTATTTCCGTATCCGAATTATCATCCACAGTATCCAAACAAACTGCGCGTGATGGCGGTGGCCAGTGTAGCGGACCTCGCCCTGTTGCGTGTTGATGGAGGCCGCCTCGCGCGAGTCACGGATCCAACAATTTCGGATCGCGTCTATTCTTACCGTATTTCTTCCTTTGGTGACGCCGCGAGCGCTTGGACATTTCGATCGAGCAAAGAGGCCTGGAGGGCCTTCACGGAAGCGGGAATAAGTGTCCTTGACGACGACACTCGCCCGTTTATGTGCAGAACAGATGTAACGAAGTTTTATCCATCTATTCGTTTTGATCTGCTGGAAGACCTTCTGTTGCGGTGTCGCTGTAACCACAAAATTGTTCGGCGACTTCTGCGAACCCTAGAATTCTGGCGAGACCAAACCGGACTGCGCGGCTTGCCAATCGGTCCGGAGGCTTCAGCCGTATTAGGTAACCTTTTTCTCGCCCCCGTGGATCAGTCGATTATTGCGTCCGGAGCAGATCATAAGCGCTATGGCGACGATATCCTTATTTTCACAAAGACCAGAGCACTGCGTGAGGCTGTGGTTACTTTACTAGATAAAGAGCTGCCCATGTTGGGTCTCACGAGATCAGAAGAAAAGACAAAGCTCTTCGACGACCCAGAAGAGGCCAGAGAAAACCTGCGCGATTCCAAGATCCAGTACTGGGAAGGCGCAGCATCGTATTCGCCGGAGTTGAGTGTGTGGGGTGTTAGGCGGGCATTTGACCAAGACATTTTGAATTCGCCCGAGATCAAGCTATCCCAGTACCGGTGGATATTGAAATACTTGAAAAACCGGAACGATATGCATGGTTGCTACGACCTGGTTTGCCGGCGAGACTTGATGAACATCGACCCCAAGATCGCGGGTCCCTACGTGATGGTTGCGAAGACAACCAAGCGCGTAATCGAAGAATGTATGAAATTAATTTCGCAGGCGCCCGAAGATCATTTCGAAGCGCTTACATTCCACATGTTAATGGCAATGTCACAGGTGCGTACTGGGGGTGACGAGGCCAAGGAGTTCGAGCGAATCGCGAGCGATCAATCGAGACGCTGGCCGACCCGAGCTGCGGCATGGAGGGCTCTCGCGCGAAGCGACAAGATCAAACAGTCCTTTTTGATGCAGGCGGCTAGTGCGGAAAGCGAGCCCGACATTCGCAGGGCAATCATTACTACATTGCGACACGCTGGAGGGCATCGACAGCGTAACAGCTTTCTCAATGATATCCGAAAAAAACATCCTGAGACCCAATACACCGTCGAATGGGTGAGAAACGCGGCCTAGCTGGTATACCGGCCTCTAATTTACGGAACCAAAAAGGTGATCTGCGAATCGATGCTCTACTGTTGCGAGCTGCAGAGCTTGAGCGCAGTCGCGGCGCCGTCTGCCGAACCCGGTTCGTCGGCGCGCGCGATACTCAGCTCGACCCGCATGATCGATTTAGCTCCGGGACTCCGATAGGTGCCGCGAATCGGCGGGACGTCGCCATAGTCGCGCCCGATCGCCATCCCGAGATGACGCTCGTCGGTCCGGCATCCATGGGTCGGGTCGAAGCCGCTCCAGCCCGGTCCGGGCAGCCAGGCTTCGAGCCACGCATGACTCGCCTGACCACCGAGCATCGCGCCCGGCGCTTGAGTCGCAGGCGCGAGATAGCCCGAAACATAACGCGCGGGCACACCCGCCAGCCGCAGCAACCCGATCGTCAGATGGGCGAAGTCCTGACAGACGCCGCCGCCCGACTTGAGGATGTCGTTAATGCTCGAATGCACATGGGTGCGGGTGGTTTCATATTCGAACTGGTCACGCACGTACGCCACCACTCGCATCACGTATTCAGTGACATCCTCCATGCCCTGAGGCCGTGCGCCCATCCAGAAGAACTTGCGCAGCCGCTCGCTGAAAGGGATGTAGCGGCTCTGCGCCAGAAACTCATAAAAGGCGTTAGTGTGGAGGGCGTCGTCACCGAGGAAACGTGAGAAGGGGGTTTCGGGATAAGTCTGCGGCGGCGGCATGTTAATCTCGACCGCCGATTGCGCGACGATCGTCAGCGCGTCATGCGGATCGTCGACAGAGACGGAATGCCCGTGATTCCCGTAGAAATCCTCGTACGCGACGATCGGGGCGGCAGGCGTGGTCCGGAGCTCGAAGTTGAGACAGCGCTGCGTCGGGCCGTCCCATGGACGCAGCCGGATTTCGTTGTGCGAATCGAAAGCCGGGCGCTCGTATTCAAATCGCGTCTGATGCCTGATCTGAAATCGCATATAGGCAATCCGAGCACTCTCAGGCGAGGGGTCGAGACCAAGAATCTTGACGCCGCTCCGGGGGGCGGGCGAGTCCGCGAGCCGCGGCCTTAGTCAAGACTCGCCTGCTCGTTTCCCTCGTGCCAATGCCACCTCGCTCCACTAGTCTTCAGGCATGTACGCTGCGGCGATTCGCGTTGCAAGGGCCGCGCATTCGCTCTGAAAGCCCAGCAGGAATTCGTGCAGGCCGCCGGTGATCGCAATGTCGGCAGAGCTATCGGCCAACCAGCCGATAAGCCGCTCCTGGCCCAGTTGCGGCGCGCTGCCGTCGGAGTCGAGTGCGGCGATCCGCGCGAGCGCCGCGGCGATGCGATCGGCGCAATAGCGGGCCGAGCGCGGAATCGCGCCGTTGAAGAGTAGAAGATCGACGACCCGATCGACCCGCAAGGCGTTGCCATAGATCCTGCGGAAAGCTTCGAGGGAAGAGGCGCTGCGCAAGAGCGCCGCCCACTGCCGGATGTCCGCGGCGCCGCCGACATCTTCGAGCCGCGGCAACAGATAGTGATACTTGACGTCGAGCAGGCGGGCGACGTTGTCCGCGCACTCGAGCATCGTGCCGAGCTCAAAAAAGTCGTAGGCGATATCGCGCGTCATGGTGTTCCACACCACGCCGCTGATTGTGTAGAAGCGCTCGCGCAGGGTGGCAAAAAAGGCGTTAAGCGCGCCGAGCGCGAACGCGTCGGCCGGCCAGTTCGCCGCGTCAAGATGCAGTCGATTGACCTCGAGCCACAGCTCCGAAGAAATCTGATGGCGGATCGAACGCAGGTTGGTCCGCGCGGCCTCGATACAACTGCGGATCGAGGCCGGATTCGCCGGGTCGAGCGCGAAGAAATTGACGACTGTGCGCTCGTCGGCCTGATTGTGATGCGCGTTGAAGCTCTCGGCCTCGCCGGTAATCGCGAGCAGCGGCTCCCAGGCGTCGATGTCGCGCGGCGGCACCTCAAGCAAGAGGTTGTAGTTGACATCGACCAGGCGGGCGCGCCATTGGGCGCGCTCGAGATAGCGAGCCGCCCAGAAGAGCTGATCGGCTATCCGACGGAGCATCCGTCTTCCAACACCCAGGTGTCCTTGCTGCCGCCGCCCTGCGAGGAGTTGACGATGAGCGAGCCCTCACGCAGCGCGACGCGCGTGAGGCCGCCGGCCAGAACCCGAGGCTTCGAGCCCATGAGGACAAACGGGCGCAAATCCACATGGCGCGGTTCGAGCCGGGGCGGCCCGCTGCCGCTGGCGGCGAGCGTCGGATGGACGGACAACTGCACCATCGGCTGCGCGATATAGGCCGCGGGATCGCGCATGATCCGTTCGCGCACCTGCGCGAGCTCAAGCGCGCTGGCCTGCGGCCCGATTACGACGCCGTAGCCGCCCGAAGCGCCGGTCGGCTTGATCACGAAACGATCGAGATTGCGCAACACATGTTCGCGCGGTTCCGGATCGCGCAGCAGATGCGTCTCGACGATCGGCAGCAGCGGCGCTTCGCCGAGGTAGTAGCGAATCATCGCCGGCGTGTAGGCGAACACCGCTTTGTCGTCGGCGACGCCGGTGCCGATCGCGTTGGCGATCGCGACATTGCCGGCGCGAATCGTCGCGGTCAGCCCGGCCACCCCGAGCAGGGAATCCGCGCGGAAGACCACAGGATCGAGGTAGTCGTCGTCCACCCGCCGGTAAAGCACATGCACGCGGCGCAGGCCGTACACCGTCTTCATGAAGAGCTTGTGGCCGGCGCAGACGAGATCGCGGCCCTCGACCAGCTCGACGCCCATCTGCTGCGAGAGTAGGAGGTGCTCGAAAAAAGCCGAATTGTATGGGCCCGGGGTCAGAATCGCGACGACCGGATCGCTGATGCCGATGGGCGCCAACTCGCGCAGACAGGCCAGCAGATCGGCTGGATACTGTTCGACACTGCGAACACGTAGCGCGCGCAGCAGCTCAGGCAGGAGCCGCAGCATAATCACGCGATTCTGCAAAACATATGAAACGCCTGACGGCGTGCGCGCATTATCTTCGAGCACTAGGAAGCGGCCGTCGGCGCCGCGCACCAGATCGATTCCAGCCACCGTGACGAAGGGCCGATCATGCGGTTGCAGGCTCGCGGCGGCGTGGCGAAACTGCGGTGAGCCGATGATCAGATCGCGCGGCACAATCCCGTCGTGCAAAATCGCAGCCTCGCCATAGATGTCGGCTAGAAAGGCGTTGAGCGCGCGGACCCGCTGAATCAATCCCGCTTCGATTTGCGCCCATTGCGACGCTGCGATGATGCGCGGCACCGGATCGAAGGGAAAAATCCGTTCGGCGCCGTCGGCGTCGCCATAGTGATTGAAGGTCACGCCCATCTGCTGAAACATCTGATGGGCGTGATTGCCGAGTTCCGCCAGGCGCGGCGCCTCCAGCGTCAGCAGATAGTTCGCGACCCGCGCGCATTCCGGTCGCGGCCGGCCGCCAACCTCGAACATCTCGTCCATCGGCAGTTCGCGCATCAGCGCCGATGCCTTCAAATTCGGCAGTCCGCTGCCAGTCGCTTGAGCATCCATTTCGACTTCACTACTCCCGTGCGCGTCTGATCGGCGTCAAGGTCCTGAATCGCAATGCGCGTGCCGGGTCCTTCGGACCGAGACGGCGACCCGGCGGCAAGGAGAGTGCTGAGCGGAAGAGCGGGGGCTAGTCGAACTCGGCCTTGAAGACGTCGCTTAGGCCGCTGGCGTAGGAAACGCGCCGGGGCGTTATCCGCATCATTCGCAGGCCGTCGTTGCTGAAGAAGGGCGCCTCGAACGGATTTTTTTTGAGGAACACCGCCTTGAGCGTCTCCCATTGCGGACTGTTGCGCGCGACTTCGCTCGCGACGCCCTGCACCGAGGCGCGCGTAATCTCGAAGGTCTCGACCTTGCCCTGGTCTCGCGTATCGACCATCACAGTGACATTCGGTCGCTTACGCGCGTTTTGGTACTTCTCGGCGTTGGCCGCCATGATGAAGAGCAATTCGAGCGCGTCGGTCTCGGCGAACGCCTGCATCGTGCCGGTCGTCCATTCATCGCCTTGCGTGATCAGCACCGCAACGTGCTGACGCGCATAGAGCTCCAGCAGCTTCTTTTTCTGTTCGGGCGTCAGCATCGGATTCCCCTCTCGCATCGTTCAGCGTCAGCTGTCACGGCGCCGCGAGGCCGCCCGCCTACTTCTCGATTCGCAGCCGCCACGTCGCCGCTAGCGGCGCGACCTCGATTACAGCATAGCCTTCCGCTTCAGCCGCGCGCGGGATATCGCGAACGCCGCGCGGATCGTCGATCAACAACTCAAGCACCTCGCCCCGCGCCATCCGCTCGAGCCGCACCTTCGCATGCGCCCAGTTAAGCGGACATTTGATCCCGCGCAGGTCAAGCGCGCTCGCCATGCCGGCTACTTCGCCGCGGCGAGCTTGCCGATGTAGCGGCCAAGTATCTGCCGCATCACATCCTCGCTCTGCGCGCCGACCAGTGGATACTCGCCGATAAAGAAGGTCGGCACGCCATCGACGTTGCGGCGATGCGCAATCATCGCGTTGTTCTTGAGCCGCAGCGTATAACGGTTCGATTCCAGCGCGACGTTCATGGCCTGCGCCTCGATTCCCACTTCCGACGCGAGCTCCGCCAGCACCCCTTGTTGCCCGATATTGAGGCCCTCGTTGAAGTAGGCGCGATAGACCCGCTCCTCGAAGGCCTCGCCCTTGCCAAGCTCGATCGCAAACTCCGCGGCCTCGAGCGCGAGCCGCGAGTTCGTCAGAATTTCGGGCGGCCGCATCGCGATGCCGGCGGCGTCGGCCATCTGTCCGATTCGCGTCCAGATCGCGCGGCGCGCCTCGGGGCTAAGGTCGCGGCGAAAGTCTGCCGCGGGCATCCCGTCGGCCGGCCACTCCGGATGAATCTGAAAGCCGCGCCAACCGATCTCAAGATCAAATTCGGGCTTGAGCCGGCGAATCGTCGCGAAGCCGACGTAACAGAACGGGCAGATGAAATCGGAGAACATCTCGATTTTGGTTGACATAAAGGGCAAGACCTCAGGACAGCACCCCAGGAAAAGACCTCAGGAAATATATACGCTTCCGGCGCGTCGCACGTAAACGGATACGCCCCTCCGTCGCGTGGATTCCGTCCAGGCGTGCTACCTGTTTTGAAGTAGCGGCTGTGTTAATTAGCATGGAACGCACGAGCGCCGGTGCGCTTGAGCCGCGTGACGCCGATGAGAGTTAATGGGAAGAACCGATGATTCTCGAAAGTTTCAGCCTTAAGGACAAAGTCGCGCTTATCACCGGCGGCGGACGCGGCCTTGGGCGTGCGATGGCGCTGCGCTTCGCGAGCTGCGGCGCCGACATCGTGGTCGCGGCGCGCACGCTCGCCCAGCTCGAAGCGACCGCCGAGGAGGTGCGCAAGCTGGGCCGGCGCTGCCTGGTGCAGCCGACCGACGTCGCGCGCTCGGAGCAGGTCAACGCGATGGTCGCCGCGGCGCTCAACGAGTTCGGCCAAATCGATATTCTGGTCAATAACGCCGGCATCGACGAAGATTCCTTCGGCAAGCGGCTCGAACAGATTACCGATGAGGAATGGCGCACCGGAATCGACGTCAATCTCTCGAGCCAATTCTACTGTGCGCGCGCCGCGATTCCGCACATGGTCGTGCGCAAGCGCGGCAAAATTATCAATGTCGCCTCCGGCTATGGACTGCGAGGCGGAAAACATAACTATATGTATGCCTGCGCGAAGGGCGCGAGCCTCCAGCTGACCCGCTCGCTCGCGCTGACCTACGCCGATTACAATATCCAGACCAACTGCATCGTGCCCGGGATCTTTCCCCACAACGAGGCCATGATGAAGTTTTTCAAGGGCGGCAAGTTCATCCCGATCGGCCGCGCCGGTGTGGACGACGATGTCGGGCCGCTCGCGGTCTTCCTCGCCTCCGACGCCTCCAATCACGTTAATGGCGAGCTGATCGCGATCGATGGCGGCGGCCTCGCCGGCGGGATCGCGCCGACCGGCGTCGCGCCGGCCGATTCACAATGAAGCGCGCGCCCGCGCGACGGAGTTGAATGCGATGGCGCTGCCTTCCGGAGTCAATGATTTTGCGCTGACCGACAAGCGTGCGCTGGTGATTGGCGCGGAGCATCCGCTGGGCCGCGTCGCCGCGCTGACGCTGGCCGAAGCTGGCGCGAAGGTCTTTCTCGCCTCGCAGGAGCCCGGCGCCGAAAAGCCCTTGCAGGATACCGTTAAGGCGCTCGAAGCCGCGGGACAAAAAAACGCTCCGTACCAGGTGCAGACCGCCGCCGCCCGTGCCGACCTCAGCGCGACCGCCGATCTCGCGGTCAAGAAGCTGGGCGGCCTCGACATTCTGGTCACCGCGCTCGACCACCCGTTCTACGCGCCCTTTGAGGCCACCGACGATTCCGCCTTCGACCGCGTGATCGAGGACAACTTCAAGAGCGTCTGGACGGCGTGCCAGGAAGTCGGGCGCCTGATGCTCCAGCGGGGCGGCGGCACGATCGTCAACATCAGCAATGTGCTGGCCGAGCGCGGCGTCCCCAACGCGACGCTCTACTGCGCGGCCAAGGGCGCGGTGCGCAATCTGGTGCGGGCGCTCGCGCTCGAGTGGGCGCGACGCGGAATCCGCGTCAACCAGATCGAATGCGGATGGCTTGACGTTGCCGATCGCGCCGAAACGCAGGCCGATGAGTTCAATGAAAAGCTGGTCAGGTACCTGCCGTACCGCCGGCTGATGAAGCCCGAGGAGATCGCCGGCGCGCTGCTCTACCTGGTTTCGCCGGTCTCCGGCTTCGTCACCGGCGAGGCGATCGCGGTGGACGGCGGCCTGCTCTGCCGCGTTTAATCTCAATTCGAACTCTTCGCCGATTCATGAATGTAGGAAATAGACAAAAAGTAGCGCCAGGACACAGCCCGCCCGGCGCGCCGGGCGCGGTCAAATCGCCAATCGGAGTCATCCTCAATGATCGATTTTTCACTACCTGACGAAATCGTTCAGCTCGAGCGCAAGGTCACGAGCTTCATCCGCGAGGAGATCGTGCCGCTCGAACGCGATCCGCGCCAGGGTCCGCACGGACCCGCCGAGGCGCTCCGGCTCGAGATGGTCGCGCGCGCCCGCGCCGCCGGCCTGCTCTCGCCCCACGCGCCCAAGGAGTACGGCGGACTCGGCCTCGACCATCGCGGGATGGCGGTGATCTTCGAGGCTGCGGGCTGGTCGCCGCTGGGGCCGCTCGCACTCAATATCCAGGCTCCCGACGAAGGTAACACCAACCTGCTGGACAAGGTCGCGACGCCTGAGCAGAAGGCGCGCTGGCTCGGCCCGCTGGCGCGCGGTGAAATCCGCACGATCTTTTCGATGACCGAACCGGACGGCGGCGCCGGCTCCGATCCCAGCCTGATGAAGACCACGGCCCGCCGCGTCGGCGACGACTATCTGATCAACGGCCGCAAATGGCTCATCACGGGCGCGCCCGGCGCGACGCTCAATATCGTGATGGCGCGCACGGAGGACGCCGACGGCCGCGATCTCGGCGCCACCATGTTTCTGGCCGACACCGACGCTCCCGGCTTCAAGATCACGCGCCTGCTCAATACGATTGACAGCAATTCACCGGGCGGCCACGCCGAGGTCGAATTCCACGACGTGCGGGTCGGGCCCGAGCGCATCCTCGGCGCGGTCGGCAAGGGCTTCCGCTACGCGCAAGTGCGATTGGGTCCGGCGCGGCTGACGCACTGCATGCGCTGGCTGGGTGCGGCGCGGCGCTGTCATGCGATCGCGACCGACTATGCGCGGCGCCGTCACGCCTTCGGCCGCCCGATCGGCGAGCATGAGGGGGTCGGCTTCATGCTCGCCGATAATGAAAACGAGTTGTCGCTCTGCCGCCTCGCGATCTGGCACGCGGCGTGGATGCTCGATCAGGGCGAGCAGGCGCGCAATGAAACCAGCATGTGCAAGGTCTTCTGCTCGGAGGCGACTGGGCGCATCGTCGATCGTTCGTTGCAGATTCTCGGCGGGATGGGCATCACCGACGACACCGTAGTCGAGCGCACCTATCGCGACATCCGCGCCTTTCGCATCTACGACGGGCCGTCGGAGGTCCATCGCTTCGCGCTGGCCCGCGCGATCCTCGCGCGCGACGCCAGCGCCAAATAAGCGAGCATTTGATTTCGCGGCCATTCGACTTCGTCCTCAGAGTGCTCCCCATTTGACGCCTTGCGCCGACGGCATTGCCTCGCCCGCCGTTTCGCGGCATATTCGCCGTTAGCGACACTTCGCGGAGCGAGCACCGGGGGGGCGCATCAGCGAAACAAAGTGGAGCGAGCAGGGGAGTCATTGCCTTCGCTGCGCGTTCGCAGACTCCGCCGCCCCCCTTGCAGCTCAAGGTAGTTAAAAGGGGGGAACATGGGGCTAAACGACGAATCATTTCAATCGCGCATCGGCAAAGGCGCCAAAATTTCGGGCAAGCTAAACTTTCGCGCACCGGCGAAAATCGAGGGTGAAGTTGACGGCGAGATTACCGGCGACGAAATCCTCATCGCCGAAGGCGCGATCGTGACGGCGCGCATCGCCGCCACCCGCCTGACCGTGGCCGGTCAGGTCAGCGGCGAGATCATCGTGCGTGAGCGGCTCGAATTGCTGCCGACGGCGCGGCTCAAATGCGCGATTACGACGCCGAGCCTCGTTTTGAATGAGGGCGCGCAGTTCGAGGGTGACTGCAAGATGCCCGGCGAGCGCGCCGCCGCCTGACGCGGCGCGACGGCCTCGGGGACGTCGTTCAAGGCGAACCGGGTGGGGCTGCCTGTTTTTTGGGTTCGCTAGGGTTTAAAGTCGATGAGGCGGGATTCGCTTCCGCGGCTATCGCGCCGGCGGACGACGGAGCCAGTCCGGTCGACCGCGATCTCCTCGACATCGCCCATCCGCGCCTCGTAGATCCATAGTGAGCCGTCGCCGGGAACGCTCACGCCCAGGGCCGCGCCGCGCGCATCTCCCAGCCGGCAGGTTTGCTTGAGCGACGCGGCGGCCAGCGTGTTGTGATCGATCACGGCCACGCGGCCGGTCCAGCGAATCTGCCCGCGCTCCCGCACGTGCGCGAGGAT
The DNA here is from genome assembly GCA_035308025.1 of Candidatus Binataceae bacterium. NCBI lineage: Bacteria > Candidatus Binatota > Binatia (SeqCode) > Binatales (SeqCode) > Binataceae (SeqCode) > Binataceae bacterium (SeqCode). Next base: position 62,641 of record DATGHL010000053.1, on the reverse strand, counting down.
CAAGGCGCGAAAGATCGTCAGGTCGGCGCCGTCGATCTCACCGAAGCGCCCGAGCTTGATCACGATTTCGTTGCGCCCGGCCATCGCGCTGACGTTGCCGCGAAAGCTGTCGCCGTCCGCCCGATAACTGGCGTCACGCCGGAACAGGCTGCTGGCATAGCGCAGGCTGATCCGCTCAATCCTGCCGGCGTCATCGAGCGTGGCGTCGGCCTCTCGCACCGTCAAACCGTCGGCCTCGCGCCGCGTCGCCGTGATCGCCTTGGGCGCAACCCGCGCCTCTTCGACCGCGACGACCGTCGCGCCCTGGCGAATCTCGTAACGATAGGCGCCGGCCCCGAGCATCGAGGCGTTCAAACCGTCGCGAGCAGCAGCTGCATCTTCGCCGCCAGTTCGGGCGCCGCCGCCTCATGCTTGAAGTAGATGTAAGCCTCGCGCGCGCCGACGGTTAGCCCGCGGATCTTCTCGGCCCAGGCGGCCATCGCAGCGTCGTCGTAGCTCTCCTTGCGCAGGCGCAGATAGGCGTACGGCGCGGTGCTCGCCACCGGACTCGACAGTTTGTCACTTTCTGCTACACACAGTGCCACCTGACGGCGCCGCAACAGCGCCAACACCTCCTCATCAAACCATGAGGGATGGCGAAACTCGAAAGCGGCGCGCACACGGCCGCCGACCTGCGCGATAAAATCGTCGAGCAGCGCGTCGTCGCGGCTCAAATCGGGCGGTAATTGAAAAAGTACCGGACCGAGCTTTTCGCCGAGCGCCCCCGCCACCTCGATGAAGTAGTCCAGCGTCTCGCGGCTGCCGCGCAGACGGGCAAAGTGGGTGATCCGCTGGGGCGCCTTCAGTGCGAAGCGGAAATTCGGCGGAGTCTTTTCCGCCCAGCCCGTTAGCATCGCGCGCCGCGGCATCGCGCGAAAGGTGTAATTGATCTCGACGGTCGCCAGCCGCGCCGAGTAAAACTCGAGCATCTTTGCCCCGGCCAGCTTCGCCGGATAGAAGCCGCCGAGCCATTCCTTGTAGCTGAAACCGGACGCGCCGGCCCTGATCTCGCTCGCCACCAGTCGTAACCTAGCAAGCCCGTGCGCGTCTGAGAATTAGACTCGTCTGAGAATTGTCAGGCGACGCAAGCGGGGCGATGGCGGCGGCAACAGGTTCAGAATGGTTTCTTGGCGAAAATGTTTCCGCAGCCTACAGATAAGCAACGACAAAGTTATCCACAATGGAGGCTTGAAAGATAAATTGTGTCGAATAAAATATGCAGTGGCGGAGTCAACGTTATCTGACGGCTTAGCGCGATTCAGCCAGCGCCAAGTTTCAAGATATGGTCGTTTACTTGCTGATTAGCTTTTGTTAGGAAATCTAGGAGAGGAATCAGAAGACTATGCTAGTAGATGCCAAGGTTCTTACGGTTGGTGAGCTGTCGGATTACCTCCGGGTCCATCGTTCGACGATTTACCGGCTGCTCAAGAAGGGTCAACTGCCCGGCTTCAAAATCGGCAGTGACTGGCGCTTCAACGTGGAAGCTATAGACCAATGGCGGCTGCGGCAGGGCGCCGAGCAACTCGAGCAGATGCGCGCCAGCCAGTAATTGGCCGCGCCCCCGACGAGGAGACTTTCCGGCTTCGCCTCGTTGTGGGAGACGGTACCCGCGCCTACCGGGTTCGCGCGCACCAGAGATTCTTCGCAGCGTGTGACAACCCGCCGCGTCGATTGCCGGATCAGTCTCGCTGGGCGGACGCGGCGGAGCAGCGGATTCGCTCAGATGCGCAGCTAGTCCCCAAGATAGCGGCGGCGAATGAAGACGTCGCCGAGTATCAACAGAATCGCGATCGGCAGGAGCGTCGAATCAAGCGGACGCCAGGTGCGGACCTTGGCGCCGCCATGTGTGAGCATCTGCTTAACGCCGGCTGCGTATCCTCCCTCGGTCCCGGCGGCGAGATCGCGCAACAGGGCAGTATCAGCGGGCCGTAACTTGAGTTCGGCCGCGTCGGCAAGACTGACGCCGGTGGCGGCAATGTCGCGCCGCAATAGAACGCGTTCCGTGTCGCCCGCCTTAATCATCAAGACCAGGCTGTATTTGCCGCGCGTCAGCGGCGCGGACTCGCCGCGATAGACCGACGGACCGATCTGCGTCAGCGCGATATCGGCCGTCCGATGAGGCCCCGAGATGCGGCAGAAGAGGTTCTCCGCCGGGGTCTGATCGGCCTTTTCGGCAATGATCTGCAGGGCCCCGTCCGCGCCATTGCTGGCGCGCAGATTAAAGGGACCGCTATCGCCCGGGCGCGCCACCCAACTGACGAGTTGCGACCAGAATTGCGCATAGTGGTCCCAGCGCAGCCAGGCCAGCGAGCCCAAAGAATCGGGATCGCCCGCAAAGATCGCCGCGCGCCCGAGCTCGTACTGCCAGGCCGCGAGTAACGGGGCACTGACTTTACCCTTATGCGCGGTCAGCGGAACCGACGCGCCGTCCTTGGCCTCCGTCAGCGCAAAGAAGTCGACCGCGGGAATCTCGTTGGCGCCGAGCCCGCTCAGAATCGAACTCGCGCCGCTGACGTCGACTCGCGCATGCTCGTGCAGCTTGAAATCCTGAGCCTCGTGCGTCAGATGAACCAGCAGTTGCGGCAGCTTGGTAATATCCTCGACGCGATAGAAAACCCCGCCGGTGATCTGTGCGAAGTCCTGCAGCAGGCGGAGATTTTCGAGGTCGGGCCCGATTCTGACGGTGGAAACCGGCACGCCCTCCTTGGCCAGCGCCGCCATCAGCTCATCATGATCGTGATACTGGCGGTTAGTGTCGCCGTCGGTCAGCAAAATTATCTGGCGCACCGCGATGCCGCTTTGCAGGATTTCGCGCCGCGCAATTTCGAGCGCGTCTTTGAAGTCGGTGCCGCCGCCCGGCTGCAGGCGCTGGACGCGTCCCAGGACCTCCGCGCGGTCCTCGCCGAGCGGGCGCAGATGGCCCAGCACATAGGGGTCAGAGTCGAAGGCGATAACGCCAGCAAAGTCGGTGTCGTCGAGCTGGTTGAGCAGCGCCGTCGCGGCCTCCTTCGCGTAGCGGATGCGCTCGCCGTCGCGCACCGCCGGGAAACGTGAGTTGTAGCTCATCGAGTTCGAGCGGTCGATCAACAGATAGACCGCGATCGGCTCGCGCGATGGCGGTGGCGGCTGCGGCGCGAAGCTGATCGGTAGGACCTTCTCCAGCGGACCGTCATGAAAGGCGGTATCGCGCAGACTGTCGCCGACGACAATCAGGCCGCCGCCGAAATCGGCGACGTATCGATTCAGCGCCTGCTGCGCGTGCTCATCCAGCGCTTCGGCCGGCGCGTTGGCGACAATCACGGCCTGGTAATCCAGATAGTCCTGGGGCCGAATCGGCAACTCCCGCGGCGCCGCGACCGCGACCTGATAGCCGCGCAGCTTGAGCACCTGCGCGAGGCTCTCGGGCGGGGCGCCGGAGATTATCAGGACGCGCGGCGGCGCGCTCACGGAGATCGCCAATTCGGCCTGCGGATTCGTCACCACGAGGGGCGCCGGCGCCGTGATCGCCGCCTGCATCAGATAGGCACCGGAGCGCGCGATTCGGTAGGGCAGCCGAAAGCGGTTCAAACCCGGCAAAAGCGTAATCTGCCGCCCACCGACGACGGCGCCGTCGGCCAGCAGCTTCAGGCCGGCGACGGTCGGCTGCGGCGCTTCGCTCTCGACCTCGATCTGGAGCGAGAAGCTGCTGTTGGCGCGCACTGAAGCGGGCGCGGCGAAGCTCGTGATAGCGACGCGTCCCTGCGCCGACGGCGGCGGCGCGTCCGTATAGATGTGCACGCCCGCTTCGTCCAACGGCGCGATCTCGCCGCGCGCATCGCCCTGGGTTTCGATCCCGTCACTCAGCAGGACCAGGCGCTTCTCGTAAGCGCCTGAGAACAAGCCCGCGGCGGTGATCAATGCCCCGGCGATATCGGTGCCGCCGCCGTCCACCGCGGCCGCCTCGGGCGCGAGGATGCGCGGTTCGCTCAGCGGCGCGCGCAGTCGCGCGTCGCGTCCGAAGGCGACCAGGCCGAGGCGATCGCGCGGGTCCATCGCGCGGCGCAGCGCGCTGACCTGGCGCATCATCCAGTCATGCTGATCGGGCGCGATCGAGCGGGATTCGTCGAGCGCCACCACCAGCGCCATGCGCTGTGCGCTCCCACGCATAGGAATTTTCGCGCCCGCGAGCACCAGCACGGCCGCAGCGAAGGCCAGCAGACGCATCAGGGCCGACACCGCGGCGGCCAGGCGATAGTCGGTATCCATCGCGCGCCAGCCGGCCCACACGATCAGCGGCGCCGCGGCCAGCAGCCATAACATCAGCGGCCGCTCAAACATGGCTTACTCCCCAGCGCGCCGACCGCCGCGCCAGCAGCACGGATTCCAGCAGCAGAAGCAGGATTACGAGCGCGGCCAGCGGTGTCGTCTGCTGCACGACCTGGCTCTCGCGATGCATCCCGGCGGCCTCGATCATATGCGCCATATGCGCCGCAGGCGTGTCGGCGCCCGGCGCCATCGCCAGATCGGATTCTCCGGCGTCGTAGTAATTCGCGTAAATCGTGGTTGTCTTTTTGCCCGACTGCAGCGCGTAGCGACCCGCCTCGACCGCGCGGAAGCGCACCCGGCCGCTGCGATCAGGAATCAACTGACTCCGCGCACCGCTCGGCGTGAGCAATGTCGCCGGCGCAAAGGTGGCAACTGGCACAAAGTCGCCCGTCGCGACGACTCTGGCGTCAGTCGGCGCGGCGAGCAGCCGCAGCGTATCGATGGTCAGCAGCAGCGCGTCGAGCCGGTCGGGATCAAGCAGCAGATGATTGCGCACGTCGAAGCCGATTACCGCATTCGAGCCCCCGGGCGTGCGGCCGATTCCGGCAAGCACAAAGCTTGACGGATCGCCCGCGACGCCACCGAGCGCCAGCGGCTCCATCCAGGCCGGCAGCGCGAGCGCGCGCGTCGGGCCGAGCGTCACCGGGGTGGCGAGCGGCGGCGCGCCGGCGCGGCCGCGCAACTCCGCCTGCGCGATACTGCTGCCGACGACGCGCCCGCTCTCGCCGTTTGCGGGCGGAGGAAAGATCACGAACCGCGCCGCCGCATCGATCGCGGCCCCGCTGAAATCGTGGATCACGGCGAGATCGAACTTCTGCCCGGCGAGACTACTCAACGCCGCCGGCGTGGTATCAACGACCGTCACCCGATAGGCCGGATTCACCGCCAGCAGGATGCGCGCGAGGTCGTCGCGCGTGGCGTTGTCGGGCGAGACCACGAGCGCCCGCGCCGGCGCGACGCTCGGGGCGAGCGCATAGCGCTCATTGTCGGCGCTCAGGCCGTCGGCGGTCATGATCCGCGCGCGCACCATGCCGCCTTGCGCCAGCGGCCCGAAGCCCACCATCGCCGCCGCCCGCGGGTCGAGAATCAGCGTGGAATGAAAGACTTCGCGGCCGGCCGCATCGATCACCAGTTCACATGGTTGCGCGCGCGCCGAGAAATTCCGGATTAGCGCGTGGCCCTGCGAGCTTTTCGGCGTCCCCGGATCGAGTGAGACCAGCGCCAGGTTCTCGACCGGCCCGCCGATCAGATGGATCGCGACGGCGGCGTGCGCACGCGCGTCGCGCAGCAGCTCGGGGGCCGGCTGATGGTCGGTGAAGAGATCAATTTTCGCCGCGCCATTGGCGTCGATCAGGGCGGCGCTCAACGCCGCCGGCCGCGGCGCCACCGCGACCGGCGTAAGCGCGAGGATCGCGCTGCGCAGCTCCGCCCCACGCCCGGCCGCGGCGCGAATAAGCTGCGCATCCAGCGCGTAGCCGATAACACTGAACTCGCGGCCGGCCGGCGCACTGTCGATCAGCGCCAGCGCCGCCTGTCGCGCTGCGTCAAGGCGACTCGTGTCGCTCTCCCGCGCGTTCATCGCTGCGCCCAGATCGAAGACCAGCGCCTCGCGTACCACCCGACTCGCGGGCTTCGGCTCCCGGAGATAGAAACCCGCCGCGGCCAGGGTTAGCGCCGTCAGCGCCGCCGCTTCGAGCCAGAAGAGCGCATCGACGCGCAGGGTGCGGCTGCGCGCGACCGGCGCCGCCGCCTCCGCAAACAGCTCGAGACTCGAGACCGTGATCGTCGGCCGCGCCCGCGCGCGCAAATAGATCGCTACCAGCGCCGCCAGGCTCAAGCCCAGCAGCAGGTTCAGCGGCTCGAGCAGACCCATCACTAGATCAGTCCTCCGAGACGCGGAAATTCGCGCAGGATAATCTCGTCCGCCGCCTCCGCGCCGAAGGCCTCGGCGTAGGTGATCCCGCGGCTGGCGCAAAATGCGCGCACCCGATTAGCATGAGCCGTCGCCCGCGCACGACAGGCCGCCGCGGCGGCCGGCCCCAAGGTCACTTCGCGGGTCGCGCCGCTTTCGCAATCGCGAATCCGGTAGGCCCCGGGCGGATAGTCGCCCGCCATCTCCTTCGTGCCCATGACATGAACGACTTTGACTTCATGATGGGCCGCGCTTAAGTCTGCCAGCGCAGTTTCGTAATCCGCCGCGGCGACCAGAAAATCCGAGATGACAAAGACCATCCCCGGCGCGCGCCGTTCGTTGAGCAGCGTGCCGACCGCCGCGGCCATCCTTGTCTCCCCGCCGGCCGCGAGGCCCGTCACGAACGGCCGCAGTTCGACGTAGGATTCCTGGCGCCGGTAAAAGCGCGTCGTCTCGAGCCCCGCCGCCGACGCCCGCCGGCCGAAGGCCGCCAGCCGCACCGGATCGTTTTTACTCATCGCCACGTAAGCGAGGCCGGCGCCAAGCAGCCGCGCCAGCCCGAACTTGTCGTCACGCTCCGGAATCCCCATCGACGCGCTGGCGTCGAGCAGCACGCTGACCTCGACGTGGCGATCGGCACGAAAGGTGCGGATCGTCAGATCGTCGAGGCGGGCCAGCGCATTCCAGTCGAGGAAGCGCAGATCGTCGCCCGCCGCATATTCGCGATAATTTTCCGGTTCGATCCCGGCGCCTTGCGCGCGGCCAATCACGCGGCGGCCGGCGCGGCGGGTGCGCGCGCGCGTCGCGCTCAGGACCAGGCCGTCCAGCTTGCGCAGAAATTCCGCTTCGAAGGCGCGCTGCTCGAGCATCGCAAAATTGCCCTTAGCTGCGCGTCGGCCGCACCGCTTTGACCACTTCCGCGACGATCCGCGCCGCATCGACGTTGTCCGAGTGCGCCGCGTAATTGAGCATGATCCGATGCTCCAGCGCGGCCGGCGCCACGCGATCGACATCGTCGTAGGCGATATTGGCGCGGCCGTCGAGTAGGGCGCGCACCTTGGCGCCCAGAATCAACGCCTGCGCCCCGCGCGGACTCGAGCCGAAGCTGACGTAGCGCGCGACCGCATCGACGGCGACGGTTGACGGCGTCTCGCCCATCACGTGCGCATTCGGCGGCTGCGTCGCACGCACCATCCGCGCGGCGTAACGCTCGATCTGCGGCGCCGCGATCACTTCGCGCACCAGCCGCTTGAGCCGCTCGAGCGCCGCCGGCGCCTCGGCCGCCGGGAACACCGGCTCGATCACAGCTTCCTCCGTCCGCGTCGTCGAGCCGATAATTTTGACCATCTCGTCTTCGGCCGGATAGCCCAGCCGCACCTTGAAGAGAAAACGATCGAGCTGCGCCTCGGGGAGCGGATAGGTGCCTTCCATTTCAAGCGGATTGAGCGTCGCCATTACCAGGTAGGGCGGCGGCAGCGGATAGGTCACGCCGGCGACCGTCACCTGCAACTCGGCCATCGCTTCGAGCAGCGCCGATTGCGTCTTCGGCGTCGCGCGATTGATCTCGTCGCCGAGCAGGATATGCGCAAAGACCGGCCCCGGTTGAAAGGCGAATTCGCGCCGCCCGTCCGCGCCCGACAGGATCACGCGGGTACCCGTGATATCGGCCGGCATCAGATCGACCGTGAACTGGATGCGGTTGAACGAGAGATTGAGCGCCAGCCCGAGCGCCTTGACCAGCGTGGTCTTGCCGGTGCCGGGCACGCCCTCGATCAGCACATGGCCGCCGGCAAAAAAGGCGCTGAGCAACTCCTCGATCGCCTGCTCGTGCCCGACGATCGCCTTGTGCACCTCAGCCTGGATGCGCCGGAAAGTTCCGGCGAAATCAGCCACCGTGGGCGTCTGCAGCCCATTCACTGGTTGGGTTTCATTCATCGTTCAAACACTTTCTTGAGCGTCATCTGATCCTCCGGTGGCGCCGCCGCGCGCGCCAGCGGCTCATCGGGGAACTGTTGCGAACTCAGCGGCACGCGCACCTTGGGCGGGATATAGGCCGGCGCGCCCTTGCTCGAGGCCTCGTCGGACGGTACCGCGTCGATCGCGATTTTGAAGCTGTCGCTGCCGAGCTCCTGCGCCTCGGGCGGGCCGAACAGATGGGCGGGATCGGAACCGGCGCCATGACTGGAACCGCCGCCCCCGCTGTCGCCGCCCAGCGGCGTCCCGGCCGCGGGCTCGCCGGCCCCGCCGCCGCGCTTGTCCGCGCCCGGCTGATAGGGCGCCGCCGCGCCATTCTGCGCCAGTTGATCGGCCTGCTCGCCCGGTAGCGCGACCACCGGCGGTTGCCGATCGGGATTACCCGCCGCGCCGTTGGAATTCGCGCTCTGGCCCGGCGCACCCGCATTCGGATTCGAATGGCTCACGCCGGGAGCGCCTGCGCGGCCCGGTGGATGGGCCTGCGCGAGCTGCGGCGGCGGGTTCAGCGCGTTCGGCGACGCCGGATTACTCGACTTCAAATGAATCGTGGAGAGCGGCAACGGATTACGTCCGGTCACCTGATCCTGAAGATTGCCGGCCAGCTTGCGCGCCTTGTCCATCCAGTTCGACACCCGGCCTTGCTTCGCCTGTGCAATCTTGGCTTCGAGCTGGCGCAGCGTCTTGGCGTCGGCCACGACCCGCCCGTTGGGTTTGACCGCAGGATCATCCGGAAGCACTTCGAGATCGCCGATATCGGCGGTGATATCGGGCGGCGGCGCAAGCGCGCCGCGCGATGGCAGGTGCGCGTAAAATCTCAGCGCCGCAGTCAACGCGACGATCGCGAAGCCGACCACAATCGGCGCCAGGATCGCCCGCGACACCCAGCGCGGCTCAATCTGCGCGGGCTCAAAGCGGCTCCGCAGGCCGTAAGTGTCTTCGACCAGGTAGGGCCAGAGCGCAGAGCGTGGCGGGGTTTCCGCCAACGCCATCACCGTCGCCAGCCGCCCCTTCAAATCCGCGCGCTCATCGGCAATCAGCGCCGCGCGCGTTGGATTAGCGCCCTGGCGAAGCGCTGCCCGCGCCGCGCGCATCGCGAGCAGCAACGCGGCTACGCTGACAATCGCGCCGACAATCAGGAAAGCGAGCGGATTCAGGAGCGCGGCCAGAACAAAAATCGCCGCGGCCGCGCCAATCAGAATCGCCAGCGTGATAAACAGCCAGTATTGAATCGCGAGCAGGTTCAGCCGCGTACGGATCGCCTTAATCTGGAACAGAATCAGCCAGAGTTTCTGCTCGTCGCGTCGGTTTTCCGCCACTGGATGCTTCTGTCAGAGGATCGAATTTGTGACTAGGTAAGCTTTGACATTAATTAAGCGATTCCAGCCACGCAACGATAATTCTGCTTACCACAGGCTTAGACGCTGCCGGCGTCAATTCGGTCCAATTAGCGATTGAACAGCGTGACCTGCACCAGATACGCGAGCGCACTACGCGCGGATTGCGGATCACTAATCAAGAATCTTGACGCAGCTCGCAGACTCGCCTGCTCGCTCCGCGCGGCAGCCGCGCTCCGCTAGCGTGAGCGTTAGAACTGCCAGCCCACGATCGACTTAATAAAGGTCCCGTTGCTGGCGTGCGTCAGCCCGATACCCACGCCGAGATTCAGTTCGAGCGACGCGAGCAAGGGCAGATTCAGCGCCGGCACGATAAAGTGCTGCTGGCGCTGCACGCCCGGCAGATGCGTCAACGCGCCCATATCCCCATAGTACTCCACCCCGGGTTCGAGCCAGCGAAAAACCTCGTACGTGAGCTCTCCCGACGGCGCGAGCGTCATCCCCCGATGGGTCCCCGGGCCCTCGAACGGCTTCTCGAAAGCGAAGTTCGCGATCAGCGTGAATTTCCCGAAGTTCGCCTCGGCGATTGGCCGTAGTTCGAGCGAGAGCGGATCCTCCTCCGCCGCGCGCCGCATGTAATCGAGCTCGATATTACCGCCCAGACGAATCGGCCAGTCGTCTGTCGCGGCGACGCCGAAGTGCATCTTCGTGCGGCTGCCGGCGTACTCGTAGTTGCCATTATCGAGCTTGGCCGTGCACAAATACTGTCCGACCTCGATATGCGGAGTCAGGCCATAGGATGCCTCGACGGTTTCGTGAATCTCGTAAGGCCTAATCTCCTTATGGGCCTCAGCGCCCGTTGCCGTCGTCACGCTGTTGGAATGCAGTTCGAGTTCGAGCGTCTGCGGCGGCGTCGTCTCGGTCGGATAGATCTGGATTTCGTAGAAATCGATCGCGCGCGCCGGCGCGGCGATCAGCAGAATCGCCGCGGCAACAATCAACGCAATCGCGTTATTTAATTCCGGCGTCATCGAGCACGCCCAGCGCGAGCGCCGACCAGTCCATCTCTTCACGCCCCTGCGCCAGCCCGGCGATAATGCGCTCGCGCAGCATTGCCGCCAACGGCATCGGCACGCGCGCCGCCCCGGCGGTTTTCAGCACCAGTTCGACATCCTTCAGCCCCAGCGGCAGTTTGAAGCCCGCCGGCAGATGACGCTTCGATGCGATCATCTCGCCATAACGTTGATAGACCGGGGCGGCGAACAGCGTCTTGGTCAGCATTTCAGCGACCTGTGCGCGATCGACCCCGCTCTTCTCGGCCATCGCGAAGGCCTCCGCCATCGCCTCGATCGCCGCCGCGATCAGGAAATTGCCGCAGAGCTTGGCGACATTCGCCGCGCCCGGCTCCTCGCCGAAATCGAAGATCGCACGCCCCATCGCTTCGAGGAGCGGACGGATGTGCGCCTTCGCCTCCGCGGGTCCCGACGTGCAGACCACGAGCTGACGCTGCTCGGCGTTCTCGGGACGGCCGAAGACCGGCGCGGCGACGTATATATTGCCGGCCTCGAGATGAATCCGCGCCAGGCGGCGCGCAGTGGCCGGCGCGATCGTGCTCATAGAAATGTGGACGCCTCCCGCGCCCAACCGGGCCGCCAGCCCGCCCTCCCCGACCACGACACTTTCGACCGCGTCGTCATCGGCGAGCATCGTGATCGCGACCCCGCCCGTCACGGCGACCTCCGCCGCCATTGCCGTCGCGGTCGCGCCACGCGCCGTCAACGCCGCGGCCTTCGCCGCAGTGCGATTCCAGACGCGGAGTTTGAAGCCGCCCACGAGCAGGTTGCCCGCCATCGGAGTGCCCATCGCTCCCAATCCGATGAAACCGACTTCCTCGTTCATCTTTTACCTCGATTTGACGACGCCGGTCCGCGGACACCATTGCGCGACCGGACAGCGCGAACACCATGGCGAGACCGGCTGGCACAGCGTCTGGCCGAAGGCGACCAGCAGCGAGTTGTATTCCAACCAATAACGGCGCGGCAGGACCTCGCGCAAGGCCGCCTCGGTATGGTCGGGCGTGCGCGTCTTGACCAGGCCCCAGCGATTCGAGATCCGATGAACATGCGTATCGACGCAGATTCCGGCGCAGCCGAAAGCCTCCGTCACGACCAGGTTTGCGGTCTTGCGGCCGACCCCCTTGAGCGTCAGCAGATCGTCGATGCGATCCGGCACCTGACCGCCGAATCGGTCCATCAAGTCGCGGCAGATGCCCAGCACTACGCGCGCCTTCGTGCGATAGAAGCCCACCGGATAGATCAGCCGCGCGATCTCTTCCGGCGTCAGTTGCAGCATCGCCGCTGGGGTGTCGGCGCGGGCGAACAGGCGGGGCGCCGCCACCGCCGTCGTTTCATCCTTGGTCCGCAGGCTCAGGATACAGCCGATCAGCGTCAGGAAGGGATCGCGCTTCTCCGCCGCCATCAAAGTCAGCACCGGCGCGTTCCAGCCGGGCGCGGCCCGCCGCAAGCGCCTCAGGAGCCGCCCGACCGTCGCGCCCGTAACCGGCGCTGCATTCGCCGTCTTGACCGCTGCTTGCGCCATCGCGCCGTTTTTAACGCGAAACCGCGGACAAAGCGATTGACCCGCCGGGCGATCGGCGCTAAGTACCCGCCAGACAGCGCACCGCGTGAAGGGCACGGAGCGTCGCGCGAGAGAGGGAATGTCTGTCAAGGGTGAAAGCCTTCAGTTTGGCCGCGGCGCGATCAGAAACTTGTGGAGCACTAGTAAAGGCGCGCTGCGCGCCGGAACGAGCAGGTGAGTCTGCGAGCTGCGTTACAAATGTTTCACGTGAAACATCTTGTCATCGTTCAGGCAGCACGCCGCTCCATTGTCGCGGCTTTCGCTCAGCCTGGTGGAGTGCCGGTCTCCGGGCACCGAAACACGTGTTTCGCGTGAAATATTTTTTCGCCGCCCAGGCATCACTGGTTCCGACGGAGTGAATGCGATGGAAATCGGGAAGCTGGGTGCGTTTTGTTTCATGGATGCGATGGCTGGGCCGGAAAGCCTCGCGTTTTGCCGCCGGGTCGAGCGGATGGGCTACAAGGTCCTCTGGTCGCCGGAGGCTTGGGGGCGGGAGACCTTCGCGCATGGTGGCTACCTGCTCGGGCGCACCGACAGTCTGATTTACGCAACCGGTATTGCCAACGTCTGGGCGCGCGATCCGATGACCATGGCTGCGGCGGCCAAAACACTGGCCGAAATCGCACCCGACCGCTTCATCCTCGGTATCGGCGTGAGCCATCGCTCGTTGGTCGAAGATCTGCACGGGCACCCGTACGCCAAACCTTTCAGTTATCTGAGCGACTATATTCCGCGGATGAAATCGGCGTTCTACAACGCTGTCGCGCCGAAAGTCGAGCCGCCGCTGGTGATCGCGGCGCTGCATCCCAAATCCCTGGGCCTGGCCGCGCGCGAGGCGCAGGGCACACATACCTACCTGTGTCTTCCGCCGCATACCACGCAGGCGCGCACCCTGATGGGCCCCGATAAATGGGTTTGCGCGAGCGTGACTGCCATTCTCGAACGGGACGCCACCAAGGCGCGCGCGCGGGCCCGCGAGCATCTGAGCTTTTACGCCAACCAGGATAACTATCGCCGCATCTTGATCGCCCAGGGCTTCGCTGCGGCGGATTTCGAGCATGGCGGCAGCGATCGGCTGATTGATGCGGTGATCGCGTGGGGCAGCGAGGATAAGATCAAGGAGCGGATCGACGCTCATCTGGCGGCCGGCGCGAATCATGTCTGCCTGCTGCCGTTACGAGGCGACCATGTTTCACTGCCGGATGAGCGCGTGCTGGAAGCGTTCGCTCCGCGCTGAAGGCTTCGATTGAGAAGTGCAGCGTACCTTCGGCGTTACGCAAGAGCGCGACACACTAACGGAGCGCGGTTGCCGCGCGGAGCGAGCAGGCGAGTCCGCGTGCTGCGTTTCAAAATGTTTCGCGTGAAACATTTTGTTAAGCGATCGTGCAGGAGCGCGACAACGGAGGGCGCTGTTCTAATTTCACAGAGATTGCCCTAATTCGGACGGTGCCCAACGGAGTGTACTCTCCGGACGGTGAAACAGGTGAAAAAATGGAAGAACTCGACAAGGAATTTTTGCTCGATCTTTACCACACGATGGTCCGGATCCGGCTGTTTGAGGAGCGGGTTCGCGACCTCGCCTTGAAAAACGAGATTCCGGGCTTCGTCCACGTCTCGATCGGCGAGGAAGCCAGCGCGACCGGCGTCTGCGCGGCGCTGCGCGACAGCGATCGCATAACTTCGACTCATCGCGGGCACGGCCATCTGATCGCCAAGGGCGGCCGCCTCGACCGCATGATGGCGGAGCTGTACGGCAAGCGCGGCGGCTACTGCAAGGGCAAGGGCGGCTCGATGCATATTGTCGACTTCGCCCTGGGCATCCTCGGCGCCAACGGCATCGTCGGCGCGGGACTGCCGATCGCGACAGGCTCGGCGCTCGCCGCCGTGGTCGCGGGCCGCGACGACGTCACCGCCTGCTTCTTCGGCGACGGCGCGTCCAACGAAGGGACGTTTCACGAGTCACTCAATCTGGCGGCGGTCTGGAAACTGCCGGTGGTCTTTATCTGCGAAAATAACGGCTTTGGCGAATTCACGCCCGCGCAGACCGTGACCTCGGTCCGCGACATCGCGCAGCGCGCGCAGGCTTACGGAATCCCGGGCCTGATCGTCAATGGTAACGACGTTGTCGAGGTCTATCGTTACGCCCTCGAGGCGGCCGCCCGCGCGCGCGCCGGTGACGGCCCGACCCTGCTCGAATGCAAGACCTATCGATGGGAAGGCCACGTGGTCGGCGAGCAGGCCTTTCTCGGAGCCAACACCTATCGCGAGCAGGCGGAGATCGACGAGTGGAAGGCGCGCTGCCCGCTGATTCGGTTTCGCAAGTTTGCTGAGACCTCCGGACGGATCGGCGCGTCGGAGCTCAAAAAGATCGACGAAGAGACCGCGACGGAGCTTGAAGCGGCGGTCGCCTTCGCGCGCGAAAGCCCCTTGCCGGATGCAGCGGAAGTTACCGAGGACCTCTACGCATGAGTTGCCGATTCATGCCGCTTGCCGAAAACGGAGCAGCCCGATGGCACTAACGACGTTCGTCCAGGCAATCAACCAGGCGCTCTTCGAAGAGATGGAGCGCGATCCCCTGACCTTTGTGATGGGTGAGGACGTGGTGCTGAGCGTCTTTGGCGCGACCAAGGGGTTGATTGATAAATTCGGCGCGACCCGAGTGCGCAACACGCCGATCGCCGAAGCGGGTTTCGTCGGCGCCGCGGTCGGCGCTGCGATGGCCGGGACGCGGCCCATCTGCGAAGTCGAGTTCGCGAGTTTTTTCTATTGCGCCTTCGATCAGGTCTGCAATCAGGCCGCCAAGCTGCGTTACATGTCGGGCGGACAGGCGCGGCTGCCGATCACTTTCCGCACCGTGTACGGCGCGATGGGCGGCGCGGCGGCGCAACATTCCGAAACCGTCTATGCGCAGTTCCTGAGCGTGCCGGGAATCAAAATCGTCGTGCCGTCGGGGCCGTCGGACGTTAAGGGGCTGCTGAAGAGCGCGATCCGCGACGATAATCCGGTCATCGTTTTCGAGCACGGCGGCCTCGGCCGCCTGCGCGAGGAGATTCCCGCGGGCGATCATCTGGTGCCGCTGGGAAAAGCCGCGGTGAAACGCGCCGGCGACAACGTCACGGTGGTCGCGATCGGCGCGATGGTGCCGAAGGCGCTCAAGGTCGCCGACAAGCTGGCCAAGGAAAATATCAGCGTTGAAGTCGTCGATCCGCGCACGCTGGTCCCGCTCGACGAAGAGACGATTCTCACCTCGGTCGAAAAGACCAATCGCGCGATCGTCGTCGACGAGGGTCATCTGCGCGGCGGCGCGGCGACCGATATCGCGGCGATGATCGGGGAGAAGGGTTTCGACTTTCTCGACGGTCCGGTGCGGCGCGTGACCTCGCTTGACGTGCCGATTCCATTCAGCCCGCCGCTCGAAAAGGCCGCGATCGCGGACGAGGCGCGCATCGAAGCGGCGATTCGTGAATTGATTGGCCATGAGTAGATTTTTGATACATTAAGTAGAGAGCGGGTTTTCGCGGCGGGCCGGTTAACGATCTACTTTTCGAGGCCGATCAGCGATCAGTACGATGGCGATTGAAGTTACCATGCCCAAATTCGGCCTCACGATGCATGAGGGAACGATCCAGCGTTTTTTCAAGGCGGCAGGTGATTCGGTAAAGGCGGGCGAACCGCTTTACGAGGTCGAGACCGAAAAGGTCCTGTATGAGGTTGAAGCGCCGGCATCGGGTATCCTGGCAGCCTGGATGCACGAGGAAGGGGCGATTGTCGAATGCGGCGGTGTGGTCGCGCTGATCGCTGCGCCGGGTGAGAACGCGGCGGCGCTCGCCGCGCGACCTGCCGGTATCGCGTCAGGCGCCGCCTCGCGCCCGGTTTCTGCTCCAGTGGCGGTAGCGCCCGTCGGCACAGATGGACGCGACGGCGATGACGGTACGGGGGCTGCTGATGGCCGACGCGCGGTGAGTCCAGTGGCGCGCAAGCTGGCGGCGCAGCTTGGTGTCGACCTTGCGCGGCTGACCGGTACCGGTCCTGGCGGCCGGATCACCCGCGAAGATGTCGAGCAGGCGGCGCGTCATCCTGTCAGCGCCATCGCCGCCGGCACGACGCCTCCTGGAGCCCTCGCCAGCGCTGCGCCAGCGGCGTCGTCCAGCGGCGCGGATAATTCCGCATCCCCGAGCGAGGCCAAGCCGCGCTTGCGCAGCACCCCGATGCGCGGGATGCGCAGGACGATCGCCGCGCGGATGCATCAGAGTCTCCGCGAAACGGCGCAACTTACGATCACTACTGAAGCGGACGTAAGCGCGGCGGTCGAGCTGCGGGCACGCCTGACGCGCGAATTCGATTTCACCTACACCGACTTGCTGATTCATGCGGTTGCGCGAGCCCTCACGCGCCATCCGCGGATGAACTCGCGGCTGGCCGATGACGCGATCATTTCGCTTGTCGAGGTGAATATCGGGATGGCGGTGGCGCTCGACGAGGGCTTGATCGTGCCGGTGATTCGCGCGGCTGATCGCAAGGAGCTGCGGACGATCGCGGCTGAGACGAAGGACCTAGGCGAGCGCGCGAAAGCGGGCAAGCTTAAGATCGAGGACGTGAGCGGCGGCACCTTTACGATCACCAATCTGGGCGGTTTCGGCGTCGATGTGTTCACGCCGATCCTCAACCTTGGCGAGACCGGCATTCTTGGCGTCGGGCGGATCGTCGAGAAGCCAGCGGTCTATCGAGGCGAGATCGCGCGGCGCTCGATGGTCGCGCTGTCGCTGACGTTTGACCATCGGATCATCGATGGTGCTCCGGCCGCGGCTTTCCTGCAGACCGTTATCGATGTCTTTAACTACGGCGATCGCTGAGCGTCGCCGCGCCGGGCTCAGTCTCGCGGTCCTGGTGGCCGGAATGTTCGCGGCCGGGGGGGCAGCGCGGGGGGCCTCGCGCGAGGCCAGGCCCACACCCGGTCCCAGCCCGCAATCGATCGGCGGGCTGGTCGAGCGCGCGCCGTCGCCGCGGCCGTTCGATTATTCGCGGCTGAGCACGGAGGCGACCGAACTGCTATCGCGCGAGATCCGGATCGATACGACCAACCCGCCTGGCGACGAGCTGGCGGCGGCGAAGCTGATCAAGGAAAAGTTCCTGGCCGACGGCATCCCGGCGACGGTCTGGGAGCCGGCGCCCGGCCGGGGCATAGTCGCGGCGCGCCTGCACGGCACCGGGCATCACAGTGCGGCGGTGGTGCTGTTGAGCCATCTCGACGTCGTGCCGGCCAATCCCAAGGAATGGGCGGCGCCGCCCTTTGCGGGCGCGGTTCGCGACGGCGCAGTTTGGGGCCGCGGTGCGATCGACGACAAAGGTCCGGGCGTGATCGAGCTGATGGCGATGCTTGCGATCAAGCGTTCGGGCCGACTGCTCGATCGCGACGTCATTTTCCTCGCGACCGGGGACGAGGAGACCGGTGGCCGCTACGGTGCGGCCTGGCTGGTCGAGCACGAGCCCGATGTATTTGCCGACGCGGCTTATCTGATCAATCAGGGCGGCAGCATCATGACGCGGCCCAACGGACGCCGTTACTATGGCGTGGCCGTGACGGAAAAGACCCCGCTCTGGATCCGCCTGACGGCGGCGGGTGTCGAAGGCGAAGGCGCGACGCCGCCGGCAGAAACCACGGTCACGCACCTGGTGGCGGCGCTCCAACGGGTCACCGGCTATCGCGCCCAAATTCGCATCATCGATCCGGTGCGGGACTACTACAAGGCGCTCGCGGAACTCGATGGCGGACCGCCGGCGTTGCGTGATCTGGGCCGCGCGCTGCGCGATGATCCGAAATTCGCGCTGCAGTTCGTGGCGACGCCGCGCAACAACGCCTTGGTGCGCGATACATTCACGCCCACCGTGCTTCACGCGAGTTCCACGATCAACCTCATCCCGGGCCGCGCCGGCGCGGAGATTGACGGCCGTCTGCTGCCGGGCGACGATGCGGCGGCAGTCGTCGAGAACTTGCGCAAGGCAATTGCCGATAACTCGATCCGGTGCGACGTCCTGCTGAATTTTCCGGCAGCGACGTCGCCGCGCAACACCCGGCTGATGACGGCGATCGAGAAAGTTGCCGCGCGCGATCATGCGGTGGTCGTGCCGATGATGCTCGCTGATTTTACAGATAGTAACTATTTTCGCCAGAAAGGCTTGATTGCTTATGGCTTCACGCCGATCGGGCTGACCTCGGCTGAGGAAAAAAGCGTGCACGGCGTCAACGAGCGGATGCCGGTCAAGGAGCTTAACAACGGCATCCGGCGGATGGTCGAGCTGCTCGAAGCCGTCGCACATTAGCCTGTCGGGAATCGACAGAATGTACTACAAGCTCGGAAATACAGAGTCGCGAGATGGAGGTGGAAGCAATGGCAAATGTGCTCGAAGGTAAAATCGCGCTGATCACCGGATGCAGCAGCGGCATCGGCCGCGCGACCGCGATCGCATTCGCCGCCGCCGGGGCCGTGGTGACTTGCGCCGACGTCGATCAGAAAGGCGGTGAAGCCACGGTGGCGATGATTCGGGAAGCGCGTGGCAAGGCGGAGTTTGAGCAAACCGACGTGACCGACGCGAATCAGGTACAGGGGCTGGTTAACCGGATCGTGGCGGCGCATGGGCGGCTGGATTGCGCCTACAACAATGCCGGTATCGAAGGCGAGGTGATCGAGACGCACGAGGCTTCCGAGCGGAACTTCGATCGCATCATGGCGGTCAATGTCAAGGGCGTATGGCTGTGCATGAAGTACGAAATCCGCCAGATGCTCAAGCAGGGCGCGGGCGCGATCGTAAACACCGCGTCGCTCGCCGGCTTGGCGGGTTTTCCTGCGTTGCCCATCTACGTCGCGAGCAAGCATGCGGTCGTCGGCTTGACCAAGAGCGCGGCGCTCGAGTGCGCCCAGAGCGGCATCCGGATCAATGCGGTTTGTCCCGGCCCGGTTGATACGCCGATGATGGAACGGATTGGCAACAATGAAGGGCGGCCGGGCCGCAAAGAGTTCGAGGCCTTTGTGCCGATGCGCCGCTATGCGACGCCCGACGAGATCGCGAGCACCGTGGTGTGGCTCTGCTCGAGCCAGTCGTCGTACATCACGGGCGTCGCGGTGCCGGTTGACGGCGGCATGATCGCCGGATGATCCGCCGGATAGTCCATGGCGGCTGCTGAAAGAGATTCCTCAACTGGAAATCTTGACGCAGCTCGCAGACTTCCCTCGGCTTCGCTCAGGACAGGCTGCCTGCTCGCTGCGCTTCTTTCGCTAGTTCGTCAGGCCGGGCGCGTCGCGAACTCCGGCATGATCTCGTTGACCAGCAGCTCGCCGGATTCGGGCGACGACGGGAAGACAATGTAATACGTCGTCCCGAGTTCCTCGATGCGCCCGCGCAGCTCGCGGCGGACTTCGTCGGGCGTGCCGGAGAGCAGGACGGGAGCGTTGCGCGCGGCCTCGGTGTTGGGGAAGCCCATCGCGGCGGCGGTGCGCGCGAGCGCGGCGTCAGCGTCACTCTTGCTGCGCGAGAGACTGACCATGCAGATGACGCTGAGCTCGACGGCGTCTTGTGCGCGGCCGGCGGCGGTCAGGAATCCACGGAGCATCGCGATGCGGCGCTTGAGCTCGGGCTTGTCGAACTTGACCGCGGCGGCGGGGTCCTGGACGAAATCCTTGCCATTGACGATCGGCGGGATCAGATTGACGATCTGCGCCTCAGCGGCGACCAGCTCCAGAATCTTGCGGCCCGAGCCGCCGATCATGATCGGCGGATGCGGCTTCTGCACGGGGCGGGGATTGTTGTAGGCCTTGTCGATCGAGAAGTAACGTCCGTGATAGGTCGGCGCGTCCTGCGTCCACATCGCCTTGATCAATTTGATCGCGTCGCCAAGCTGCGCGATGCGTTCGAGATTGCCCGGATAGGGATAATTGTGCGCGTCGTATTCGTTGCGCTGCCAGCCGGCGCCGACCCCCATGATTAGGCGTCCGCCGCTCAGATGGTCGAGGGTCGAGGCAATCTTCGCGAGCATCGGCGGCGGCCGGAAAGACATCGCGGTTACGGCCGGCGCGAGGCGGACGTTTTTCGTCACGGCTGCGATCGCGCTCAAGGTCGAGAAGCATTCGAGTTGCGGCGTTTCGGGCTTGGCCAGCGGCGAGAAAAAATGATCGTTGATCGAAACTGAGTAGAAGCCATGCGTGTCGGCCCATTCCGCCGCCGCCCGCGCCTGCGGAAAATCGCCGGTAGGTAAAAACAAGCCGAACTTGATGCTATGCATATGCGATGAACCTTTCGGACGCGGGCAGCGTCTCGCGGGACAGTTTCGTGTTGTTTAGCGGAGGAGCGCGCCGATGACCAGAGCCGCCGAAATACTCGATCAGGTGTGGGAGGCGCTCGGCGGCGCGGCGG
The DNA here is from genome assembly GCA_035308025.1 of Candidatus Binataceae bacterium. Classification (NCBI taxonomy): domain Bacteria; phylum Candidatus Binatota; class Binatia (SeqCode); order Binatales (SeqCode); family Binataceae (SeqCode); species Binataceae bacterium (SeqCode). Next base: position 42,031 of record DATGHL010000053.1, on the reverse strand, counting down.
CGCTGAGCGCGAACGTCCGATGCGACGGTGTTGGCGACCTGCCGTCGGCATTTGCGGTCAGCGATCTCGCGGCCGCGTCGGTCGGCGTCGCCGCGTTGTCTGTAGGCGAGCTGATCGCGGCGCGCCACGGCGCGGTACCCGCAATCGCAGTCGATCGGCGTTGCGCATCGATGTGGTTCTGGATCTCGATTCGCCCGCAAGGCTGGAGCCTGCCGCCCATCTGGGATGTGACCGCCGGGGACTATCCAACCGCCGATGGCTGGATCAAGCTGCACACCAACGTGCCAAATCATCGCTCCGCGGCGCTCGGCGTGCTGGGCGTGGCCGCGAGCAAGGAAGCGGTCGCAAAGGTGGTGCGTGGATGGCAGGCCAATCTCCTCGAGCAAGTGATCGTTGATCGCGGCGGCTGCGCGGCGGCGATGCGCTCGCTCGACGAGTGGTGCGTTCATCCGCAGGGTAGCGCGGTGGCGCGCGAGCCGCTGTTCCACGTCGAGGCCGGGAGCGCGGGACGGACTTGTGATTGGGCGATCGCGGCGGAGCGTCCGCTGGCGGGGGTCCGCGTGCTCGATCTGACGCGCGTGCTGGCCGGTCCGATCGCGACGCGCTTTCTCGCCGGCTTCGGCGCCGAGGTGCTGCGGATCGATCCGCCGGTGTGGGAGGAGCCGGCGATCGTGCCCGAGGTGACGCTGGGCAAGCGTTGCGCGCGGCTGGATCTCGGCAACGATCGCGATCGCGAAACCTTCACCAGTCTGCTGCGCAGCGCCGACGTGCTCGTGCATGGCCATCGGCCCGGGGCACTCGCACGCCGCGGCTTCGACTCAGCGCGGATGCAGGAACTCAGTCCCGGACTGGTCGAAGTGTCGCTGGACGCCTATGGCTGGAGCGGGCCGTGGGCGGCGCGGCGCGGGTTCGACAGCCTGGTGCAGATGAGCAGCGGGATCGCGGCCGAAGGGATGCGGAAAAACGGGAGCGCGCGTCCGACGCCGCTGCCGGTGCAGGCGCTCGATCATGCGACCGGCTATTTCATGGCGGCTGCGGCGGTGCGCGGTCTCACGCAGCGGCTGGCGACGGGTCTTGGCTCCGTCGTGCGGACCTCGCTGGCGCGCATTGGGGCTTTACTGATCGATCAATCGCGGGAGGATCGAACATCGGTCGCACTCGCGCCCGAGACCATCGACGACCTCGACGAGGCTCAGGAGGCGACGGCGTGGGGTCCGGCGCGTCGGCTCAAACCGCCGGTGGCGATCGCAGGCTCGCCGATGCGCTGGGCGCTGCCGGCAAGTCCGCTCGGCGCGGCTCCGGCGCGGTGGGTTAGTCGTCCCTAGAGGGACGCCGCACAAATCGATGTGATAGAGCGCTTCGCGTAGGTCCTTCGACACGGCTCGCGCTGCTCGCCGGCTCAGGATGACAAATCAGGTTTGTGCACGGTTCCTTAGCTGGTGCGGCGGGCGGCGACCGCGGTGCGGATCGCCGGGGCGATCGCGCTGAGCGGCGTGCCGGTGGGGAAGACGCCGGCGGCGCCGGCTTTTTCCAGCGGCGCAACGTCGTTCGGCGGGATGGTGCCGCCGACGAAGACCGCGACCTCGTCGGCGCGGCCGGCCTCGCGCAGTCCGGCGACGATCTTTTCAGTCAGCGAGATATGCGCGCCGGACAAAATGCTAAGCCCGATCGCATCGACGTCTTCCTGCAGGGCGGCGGCGATGATCTCGTTGGCGCTGCGGCGCAAGCCGGTATAGATGACCTCCATACCCGCATCGCGCAGCGCATAGGCGATGACCTTGGCCCCGCGATCGTGGCCGTCGAGCCCGGGTTTCGCGATCAGGATGCGGATCGCGCGCTCGGTCGCGGAGGCGCCAGAGGCTTGCGCGCTCACAGTCCCACCGGCTCCTGAAAGGTGCCGAATTCCGCGCGCAGGACGCCGACGATCTCGCCGAGGCTGGCGTAGGCTTTGACCGCGTCGAGAATCGGGTTCATCAGATTTTCCGAGCCGCGCGCGGCGTCGCGCAACTTCGCGAGCTTGGTCGCCACAGCCGCCGCGTTACGCGAAGACTTGATGCGGGCGAGCGACTCCCGTTGGTTCGCGCCGAGCGCCGGGTCGGACTGGTAAAGCTCCATTTGCGCGCGTTCGGGCTCCTCGCGCGTGAACTTGTTGACGCCGACGACCACCCGCTCGCCGTTCTCGATCCGCTGCTGATGGCGATAGGCTTCGACGGCGATTTCTTTCTGAATCAGCCCACTCTGGATGCTCGCGACCATCCCGCCCATCCGCTCAATCCGCTCGATGATCGCGCGGGCCTCCTGCTCGACCTTCTCCGTTAGCGCCTCGACATAATAGGAGCCGCCCAGCGGATCGACGACGCTGGGGACGCCGGTCTCGTAGGCGAGCACCTGCTGCGTGCGCAGCGCCAGCTCGGCGGTTTGCTCCGTGGGGATGGCGAAGGCCTCATCCCAGGCGGCGGTGAAGACCGACTGGACGCCGCCGAGCACCGAGGCTAGCGCCTGATAAGCCACGCGCACGATATTGTTCTGCGGCTGCTGCGCGGTCAGCGTGCTGCCGCCGCAGACCACGCCGAAGCGGAACATCATCGCGCGCGGATCGGTCGCGCCGAAGCGCTCCTTGAGAAAGCGCGCCCACAGGCGGCGGCCCGCGCGGTATTTGGCGACCTCCTCGAAGAGGTCGTTGTGCGTGTAGAAATAGAAACTGATGAGCTGGGCGAAGTCATCCACCTTGAGGCCGCGATCGACGCAGCGCTGGACGTAGGTCAGGCCGTCGGCGAGGGTGAAGGCCAGCTCCTGCACCGCCGTTGCGCCGGCGTCGCGGAAGTGTGCGCCGGCCACACTGATTGGATTGAAGCGCGGCGCGTGCGTCATGCAATGCTCGATGGTGTCGACGATCAGCCGCAACGATGGCTCGGGCGGAAAAATCCAGGTGCCGCGGGCGGCGTACTCCTTGAGGATGTCGTTCTGCACGGTGCCCGCGATCTTCGCGGCCGGCACGCCCTGACGCTCGGCGACAACGAGATACATCGCGAGCAGGATCGCCGCGGTCGAGTTGATCGTAAACGAGGTGCTGACGCGATCGAGCGGAATACCCTCGAAGAGCGTCTCCATGTCGGCGAGCGTGTCGATCGCGACGCCGACGCGGCCGACGTCGTCGATCGCCTCGGGATCGTCGGAATCCATGCCGAGCTGGGTCGGTAGATCGAGCGCGACGGAGATGCCGGTCTGGCCCTGTTCGAGCAGCCACTTGTAGCGCTGATTCGATTCGCGCGGCGTGCCGAAGCCGCTGTACTGGCGCATCGTCCAGAGCCGCCCGCGATACATCGTCGGCTGCACGCCGCGAGTGAAGGGGTATTTCCCGGGCTCTCCGATATCCGCGCGCGAGTCGAGGCCGCGGATACTCTCGGGCGTGTAGAGAACGTCGAGATCGATGCCGGAGCCGGTCTCGGCAGGTGGAATCGCGCGCGCTTTGCCGTTGCTAGGTGAAGGTGCAGCGGCGCCGTTCGCGCCATTCTTGCCGGCGCCCGCGGAGGCGGTCGCACCCGCAGTTGAAGCGGCGGTGGGGTCGAGATCTTTTGCCATCGAAACTTACCTGTTGTCTGAATTAGCGGCCTTTGAAGCGGGGCTCGCGGCGCTCCTTGCGCGCGTCGAGCGCCTCCTGATGGTCCTCGGAAATCCAGGTTTGTGCAAAGAGATCGGCCTCGAAAGCGCGCGCCTGCTCGTCATCGGCGGCGGCGTCTTCGTTGACCATCCGCTTGATCGCCCGCACCGCCATCCGTGGATTGGACGCGATCGTGCGCGCGAGCTGCTCAGCCGTTGCGAGCACCTGAGCGCTCGCTACAACCTGATCGGCGAGCCCGATGCGGCCGGCCTCGGCGGCGTCGATCAACTCGCCGGTGAGGAGCAGCGTCAGCGCCCGGGCGCGGCCGACGAGCCGGACGAATCGGCGGCGTCCGCCCCATGCGGGCGTGATTCCGAGATTGACCTGCTTGAAGCCGAAATGGGCGCGGTCGCTGACGATCCGGATGTCGCAGGCGAGCGCGACTTCACATCCGCCGCCGAGGCAATCGCCGTTGATCGCGCCGAGCACCGCGACCGGCAGCGCGCGCAGCCGCGCCGTGATGAGCTGCATCCGGCGCGACATCGCGACCGCGGCCTCGTAGGTGGTGATGCGCTCGAAATCCTTGAGGTCGCCGCCGGAAACGAAGCTGCGATCGCCTGCGCCGGTAAGGATCAGCACAGCGACCGAAGCGTCGGCCTCGAGCCAATCGAGGACGCGTTCGATTTCCGCCATGGTCGCCAGGCTGACGGCGTTATGCACCGCGGGCCGGTTGATCGTGAGTGTCGCGACCCCGCCGTTCTCAACGAAACGCAGGTATGCGAGAGGGCCCAGCGGCTCGTGGACTGCGGCGGCGACGAGGTCGGAAGCAGGATTGATCGGACTCAGCTCGATTGCCATTGCGAACTTCTACACGAGAAAGGTCAGGTTATCGATGTACTCATCGTTGTTCACGAGCAGCACTTTTTTGTAGAACATTTTGAAATCGCCGCCGTCGCGCCGCAGCTTGTGGGTCGAGCGCCCGATGAAGACGTCCTGCCTGCCCCGCCGGACCTCGCCTAGCACGAAGTTCGAGTGGGTGGTTATTTCGCCGTTGGCGCCCTCCTCGATTTCGATATTGGAGACGACGCGCCGCAGTCGTGAGGGCGGCGACTGGGCATGGGCGTTGCCGCTTTGCAAACGGTGGATGCGGGCCTCGAGACGCTGGCGATTGTCATAGACGGTCGAGACCTGCCGCGTCGGATCGATGTCGTCGGCGCCGGCGGGAACCCAGTAGAGGGCGTCTTGATCCCACAGCGCGAACCACTCCGCATAGGCGTTTTCGTCCATCAGGCGCGCTTCGCGATAGAGGAAGCTCTCGACTGCGCGAAGGTCAACGGCGGCGCCAGGTTCGATCGCCACGCGCGCTCTACCTCGCGCGAGCCGCGACCCCTGCCGGGGCGCGACGCGCTCGTACCGCCGCCGGCCCACTCTGCGACATCACTTTCTTGTAGTGCGCGAAGATGCCGCGCAGCGTGATTTCGTCGGTCATCTGCCCCACGAGGGTGCCGTCGGCCGGGTCGCGGCGCTCGCGATCCATCCCGCGGCCCAGGTAGATCCAAGGGTCGAGCGTCGCCTGCATCCCGTCGCGCATCCGCGCGAACATCTCGACATCGTCGGGCTGACCCATGCCGGCGGCGCCGAAGAAGGCCTCGTGACCGCGCAGACGCGCGGCGTTGAGTTCCGGCGCGACGCCCTTGAGGAGCGTCGGGTGGAGCGTGACCTCGGTGTAATCGACGGCGACCGGATGCGCCACGCGAATCTGCACGCCAATCAGGATCAGATTGGGAAAGACGAAAGTGTGGGTGCCGCCGGCGTTGAGGACTTCGGCGGCGCGCTCGACGCCGAGGCGGGCCTCGACGCGCGCGCGATAGTCGTTATCGGCCGGAGTGGTCGGCAGAACGGCGCGCATCCGTTCGCCATACTCGCGGTTGTAGCGCCGATAATCGAGCATCACGTGGCCATTGCCGAGGTCGCGCGCCTCGCCCGCCGAATTGCCGTTGAAGACATCGAGCCGCACGCCGGTCTGACCCTGGATCATGTCGAGGAAGGTCTCGTGGCTAAAATTCGGATGGTAACCGTCCATCGCGTTCTCGATCTGAAACTTCCAGTTGCCGCTGTAATCGAACTTGTTCGTGCCGGCGCGCACCTCGAGCTCGCCCACCGGCGAGAGATCGGTGAACAGATCGATCTGCTCTTTGGCCGCCGCACCCAGATGATCGTCGAGCGTGATGCCGGCTGGCGCCATGCTGCCGAAGATAAAGCCGCGATAAGTCTCCATCCGCGGCACGCGCGTCAGGCCGAAATCCTCCTTGCGAAATGAGTCGCCGTAAGCGTCCTGATAGGGCACCCCCGCCAGTTCACCATTATTGCGATAGGTCCAGCCGTGGTAGGCGCAGCGGAAGGTGGCGGCGTTGCCGTGCTCGACCTGGCATACGGTCGATGCGCGATGACGGCATCGATTGAGCATCAGGCGCAGCTCGCCGTCCTGCCCGCGCGCCATGATCACGGGCTGGCGGCCGATGCGGCTCAGGCGGAAATCGCCGGGGTTGGGCACCTCGCCCGCGTGACCGACATAAACCCATCCGCGATGGAAAATCTTGTCGAGCTCGTCGGCGAAGATTTCGGAATCGGTGTAGAGGCTGCTATGGACCTTGTCGCGCTTGATCAAAGCGCCGTAGTCGATTCGGCGATGGTTCATCTCGGCACCTCCTGCGGTGGGCGGCGAGCAAATCCTGAACGGGCTGCTTGATGGGTCATAAGCTAGCCCAGTAGTCGCGGGTTTTCCAACCACTTTCAGTGCGCTTTCGCAGCGCGCATTGCTACCGGTCGCGCCGCCGGGATTATCGGCAGCTTGCCGCGCTAGTGACGATGCTCTAGCCTTGAAGCATGAATAGTCTTTTGCGAACAGCGCGGCGCGGCTTCTCGCGTTCCTGTTCTCAACGGTTCTGATCCAAAAGGCCGCAACGGCGACTCTGATTCTTGACGCAGCTCGCAGACTCGCTTGCTCGCTTCGCCTGCGGCTTCACTAGTGGCGTTCTTGCGAGAATTTGACCTGATCAGCCGGCTCTGTGCGAAAATCCCGCGCGGCCAGCGCACTATCCTTGGCCCGGGCGACGATTGCGCGATTATCGCGCGGGCCCGCGGCCAACAGCTCCTGACCATCGATTCGATGGTCGAGGGGGTGCACTTCAAGCTCGACTGGACGACGCCGGAGGCGCTGGGGGCGCGCGCTCTGACGGTCAATCTGAGCGACATCGCCGCGATGGGCGGGGTTCCAACGGTCTGCGTGATCAACCTGGCGATTCGCCCGCAGCTGCCCGCGTCGTTCTTCGATCATCTATATGCGGGCTTGGGCAAAGTGGCCGCCACGGCCGGCGTTGGGGTGGTCGGCGGCAACGTCACGCGCGCCGCTCAGCTCGCGATTACGATCGCGATCGTGGGTGACGCCGGGACAGGCGTGATGCGCCGCGACGCGGCGCGGGTCGGCGACAGCGTGTACGTGACCGGGACGATCGGCGACGCCGCGCTCGGCCTCGCGATCCTGGAGGGGCGTCAGGATGCGCGCGGCGCTGCGCGCAAATTTCTGCTCGCGCGGTTTCTCGCACCAACGCCACGCCTCGCCGCCGGCCGCAGATTGGCGGCGCTCAAACCGGTGCCCGCCGCGATCGATATCAGTGACGGTCTTTGGCAGGACCTCGGCCACATTATCGAACGTAGCCGCGTCGGCGCCGAGATCGATATCGACGCTATCCCACTTTCGCCCGCGTATAGAACCTTGCTCGGGGACGACCCGCAGCTTGCGCTGAGCGGCGGTGAGGACTACGAGCTGCTTTTCTGCACCGCGACGGCTTTTTCACCCGCGACGCTCTCCCGCAAGCTCGGCGTGCCGGTAAGTCGTATCGGCCGGATCGTCAAGGGGCGCAGCGCGAAGCTGCTCAAGAGCGGGCGCTCATTGCCGGACCTCACGCGCCGCCTGGCAGGATGGGATCAATTGCGTGACGCCGGTGCTTAGCTTCGTGCTGCCGATCGTGGTCGCGGCGCTGCTACTATTGAGCGCGACGCTCGCCGCCTCCGAGACCGCGCTTTTCGCATTGGTCCGGATGGAAGATACGCGCGACAAGTTGAGCAGTAGAGTGCGCGAGGCGTGCGATCGCCTGATGGCGCGTCCGCTCGAAGCCCTGGTCGTCATCATCGGCCTTAACGAGGCCTGCAATATCTTCGCTGAATGCCTCACCACGGCGCTGCTGTTGACCTGGCTGGGACCGCTCGGTGCGTGGATTGCTGCGCCCGCGATGCTGGCCGTCGTGCTGATTTTTTGCGACATCACGCCCAAGACCTTTGCGCTCGGCTATCCGGGCGGGGTCGCCTCGCTCTCGGCGCGTCCGCTGAATCTCGCGACGCAGATAGCTCATCCGATCGTGCGCTGGCTGGTTCCCGCGATGGAGCCGCCGCGACCCGCGCCGGTGTCGGAGCAGGAGTTCAAGGCGCTGCTGCGCGCGGGCGAGCTGGTCGGTGAAGTCGAGCCGCAGGAGCGCGAGCTGATTCACCGGGTCTTCGATTTCGGCAACCGCCGCGTCGCCGAGGTGATGACGCCGCGCGACAAAATTTTTGCGCTGGACGTCGCGACCCCGACCGAGCGCGTCGTCGCGGAGGTCGCGCGCGGCCACTTCTCGCGCGTGCCGATCTACCGCGGCGCGCCGGACAATATCGTCGGCATCCTGCACGTCAAAGACCTGGTTACGCGCCGTCTCGGCGCGGCGCCGCCGCGGCTTGATCGCCTCGCCCGTCCGGCCTACTTCATTCCGCCCACGAAGCGGCTCGGCGAACTTTTCGACGAGATGCGCCGCGGCCGCCTCCAGCTCGCGCTGGTGGTCGGCGAGTTCGGCAGCCTGCTCGGTTTGATCACGCTCGAAGATCTGCTCGAGGAGCTGTTCGGCGAGATTCGCGACGAATTCGATTATGAAGGCCCCGAGTTGATGCCGGCCGGGCCGGGTGAATGGCTGGCTGCAGGCGCGATCGATTTGGCCCGCCTGCGCACGGCGTTGAACGATCAGGGCTCGCTGGCGGCAGCCGGCGCGCAGACCCTCAACGGACTCGTCCTGCGCGAGCTCCAGCGCGTGCCGCGGCGCGGCGAGAGCTTTCGCCTCGGGGATTTTCAGGCCCGCGTCGAGCGCGTGCGCGGGGCCACGGTCGAACTCGTGAGGTTGCGCCGATGACCCGCGTGACGCTCGGCGCAATCATCGCCGCCTGCCTGATCGTTCAGGCCTTCTTCGCCGCGAGCGAAATTGCCCTGGTGGCCGCCGACGAACTGAAGGTCCGCGCCGACCGCGAGCGCGGCGACGATCTCTCGCAGGTCCTCGGCCGCCTGCTCGAACGGCGCGATCGCATCGTCGCCCTGATGCTCAGCGGGGCGAACCTCGCAACCGTGATCGCGGCGACGACGCTGACCAGTTTTCTGCACGCGCTCGACCCCAAGAGCGCCTACCTCGCGCCCTTCATCCTCGCGCCGCTGGTGCTGTTGGTCGGCGAATCCGCGCCCAAGATGCTCGCGCTGCGCGCGCCGCTCCGCTTCGCGCGATTTGCGGCGCGGCCGCTCGCCGTCCTCGCGGTGATCTTCGCGCCGCTTCTCGCCGCCGAGACCGCACTTAGCCGGATGCTGCGGCGGATGGTCGGCGTCTCGCCCGAGGCCGACAGCGTTTTTCTCAGCCGTGAAGACCTCGCGATGCTCGTGCGGCGCCCCGGCAGCTCAACCACGCCGTCTCTCGAAAGCCTCGACTCGATCGAGCCCGCCGAGCAGCAGATGATCAGCCGCATATTTCGCTTCACCCGCGCCGAGGCGCGCAAGGCGATGGTGCCGCTGGTCCGCGTCGAGGCCCTCCCGGAAGAGACCACTATTGCAGACGCGATCGAGCTGGTGCGCCGCGAGGGCTACACGCGTATCCCGGTTTTCCAGCGGCGCATCGTCAACATCGTCGGCGTGCTGCACGCTTTCGATCTGCTCGAGGCGCCCGATCTCTCGCGTTCGGTCGCCGAGCTGATGCGCCCCGTGAGTTATTTTCCCGAAGCCACGCCGCTCGATGAAATCCTCATCGCACTGCAGCGCACGCGCGAAAGCCTGGCCGTCGTGGTCGACGAGTACGGCGGCGCCTCGGGCATAATCACGATGGAGGACCTGCTGGAAGAGGTCGTCGGTGAGATCGAAGACGAGCACGACGAGCGCGAGGAATTGGCGCGCGTAATCAATCCGCGCACCTTGGTGGTGCAGGCGCGCGCCGAGGTCGCCAATCTCAACGAGCGTTTCGACCTCAAGCTCCCGGAAGAGGGTGAGTATGCTACGATCGGCGGCCTCGTGGTCGAACGTCTCGGGCATATTCCAAAGGCGGGCGAGCAGCTCAACGCCGGCAACGCGACGATCACGGTCGTGCGCAGCGATGCGCGCGCCGTGCGCGAACTCCTGCTCCATCTGGAGCAGCCGATCCGCGCCGAAGCGCATCCGAAACGATGACCGAGGCGCGCATCCGCGAAATTCTCGAACAGGTGGCGGCGCGGCAGTTGACCGCCGAGAGCGCGCTCGGCCGTCTGCGCCGGCTCCCCTTCGACGACCTTGGTTTCGCGCGCCTCGATAACCATCGCTCGCTTCGCCGCGGCGTGCCGGAGGTCGTCTTCGGCGACGGCAAGACCGCTGATCAGATCGCAACGATCGGCCGCAGCATGGCGCGCAGCGGCGTCAATTTGATTGTGACGCGGCTCGCGCCCGACAAGGCGCGCGCCGTCAAGCGCAAGCTGCCGGCGCTCGATTATCGCGCCGACGCCCGCATCGGCGTAGTCATTCACGAACCGCCGGTGGCGTCCGGGCACGGCACAATCGCGATCCTCAGCGCGGGAACCTCCGACATTCCGGTGGCCGAGGAAGCTGCCGTGTGCGCCGAGCTTTTCGGCAATCGCGTCGTGCGCATCTACGACGTTGGCGTCGCCGGGCTTCATCGTCTGACTGCGCAAGCTGAGCTGCTACAGTCCGCGACGGTGCTGATCGTCGTCGCCGGCATGGAGGGCGCGCTGCCGTCGGTGGTCGCCGGCCTGGTGGACAAACCAGTTATCGCCGTTCCGACCAGTATCGGCTATGGCGTCGCCTTCGGCGGACTGGCTGCGCTGCTCGGGATGCTCAATAGCTGCGCGGGCGGTGTCAGCGTCGTCAATATCGATAATGGTTTTGGCGCGGCGCTGGCCGCCACCCTGATCAATCGGGTCGGAATCAGCCGGGTCGGGCTCGAGCGGAATTCAGACAATGGCCGAACGCAAAAACCGCGAAACTCTCACCAGCGGACGCGCGCGCCGCGCGATTAAGATCGGCGGGCTCGCCTCGCAGGTCGGCACGAGCTACCTGTGGGCTTCGCTGCGCCGGCCGTTTCTCGCCTCGGGCCGCGCCGAACAGGAACTGCTCGACACTCATCTGAAGAACGCGCGGCGCATCGTTGAAAGCTCCAAACAGCTTCGTGGCGCGTTCATGAAGCTCATCCAGATGCTCTCGACGCGCGCCGACCTGATGCCGAACGAAGCCATCGACATCCTAAAGGCGACGCAGTCCGACGTCCCGCCGATGGATTACAAGCTCATCGCGCAGCAGCTCCGTCGCGAGCTCGGCAAATCGCCCGAACAACTCTTCGCGAGTTTCGAGACCGAGGCCTTCGCCGCCGCCTCGCTCGGCCAGGTCCATCGCGCCCGCCTCAAAAACGGCGAGGAAGTCGCGGTCAAGATTCAGTACCCGGGCGTGGACGCGACCGTCGAACAGGATCTCCAGAATCTCAAGCTCCTGCTGCGCACCTTGCAAACCGTCGCCGGCGATCTGATGCGCCAGAAGATCGACACCAAGACCATTTTCGCCGAACTCGAAACGCGCCTGCGCGAGGAACTCGACTATGTTAACGAGGCCCGCAACATCAACGAGTTCCGCCGCTACCTCGCCGACGAGCCCGACGTGCTGATCCCGCGCGTCATCAAGGAACTCAGCACCAAACGGGTCCTGACGATGACCTATCTCGATGGCTACCGGCTCTCCGACGTCTTCGGCGAGCATGCTGATCTCAAGTTACGCACCTGGGTGGCGCGCAAGTATTACCAGCTCATCTGGCGTCAGATACTCGAATTCGGCCTGCTCCATACCGATCCGCAGCCGGGTAACTACCTGGTCAGCTATCACCCGCGCCTCGCGATGCTCGATTTCGGCTCGGTGCGCCGTTTTCCCGATCCGATCCGGCGGGCCAACCTGCAGCTTGCGCAGGCGATGCTCGCGGGCGACGACCGCGCGCTCGGCGCGGCGCTGCTCAAGCTCGGCTACCTGGACCGTAGCCAAGATCCGGCGCCCTTGATCAAAGTGGTTTATGTGCTGTTCGAACCGGTCATCATCGATCGGGTTTATCATCCGAACGAATACGACGCGGTCGCGAAGGCGGCCGCGGTCGGCGAGATGGCTTTCGCCCACAAGCTGTACAAGTCGCCCGCCCACGGCATCTTTCTGCTGCGTGCGCTGATTGGCCTCGACGGCATCATGAAGGGCCTGGCGGTGCGGACCAACTACTGCACGCTGTTCCGCGAGTGCATCAGCGCCGCCACCCGCGCCAACGCCCGTTTCACCCGCGCCCGCTGATCAGCGCGGCGCGGTCAACTCTTCCTTGTGATCGTATCCACCTCCGCCAGCTCTGCCGCCGAAAGCTGCCAGTCCGCCGCTTTGACGTTCTGCGCGATCTGCTCGGGGCTCGTCGCGCCCGCAATCACGCTGGCCACGGTCGGACGCGCCACGAGCCAACTGAAAGCCAGTTCGAGCAGCGTATGCCCGCGCGACTCTGCGAATGCTTTCAGCCGCTCGACGATCGGCCAGTTCTTTTCATTCGCATAGCGCTTCGCCAGGCCACCCATCGAAGCGAACCGCGTCCCCGCCGCCGGTTCCACCGCGCGCTGGTATTTACCGGTCAGCAGTCCGCTCGCCAGCGGAAAAAAGGGCAGCAGTCCCAACCCATAGGACTGCATCGCCGGAATCAGATCGCGGTCCGGCTCACGCACCAGCAGGCTGTACTCGTCCTGACATGAGACGAAGGCATTGATTCCCAGATCCTTTGCCGTCCAATGCGCTTCAACCACTTGCCAGGCGGGGAGGTTCGAGCAGCCGATGTAGCGGACCTTGCCATGCCGAATCAAATCGTCGAGCGCGCGCAAAGTCTCCTCGAGCGGAGTCAGCGGGTCGGGCTGATGAAGCTGATAGAGATCAATCCAGTCGGTTTTGAGGCGCTTCAAGCTGTCTTCCGCCGCCGCCATCAGATAGCGGCGCGAACCACCCTTAAGCACGCCGGCCTTGTCCATCTGCATCCCGAACTTGGTCGCGAGCACGATCGCCTTGCGCCGCTCGCCGAGGATCTGCCCGAGCATGGTCTCGGAACCTCCGCTCTTGCCGTAAATATCCGCGGTGTCGAGCAGGGTGACTCCCGCCTCGAGCGCCGCATTGACGACTTTGCGAGTCGCGTCGAGATCGATCGTCATGCCGAAGTTGTTGCAGCCCAGGCCGACCTTCGAGACCTGCAGCCCGGATTTTCCCAGCGTGCGTAGTTCCATCCTGAAACTCCCTGAAGGAATTCGCCAGCCTTTTAATTACAGCCTGCGGGCGCTTCGCGCGAGTCAGCGGTTTTGCGAGAATCCCGTGCGATGCCGAGACGACGACCCGCTCAACAGGTTGACGCGCGCGAAGACCTCGGCGCGGCGCTCGAACGCCATCGCGATCATCATTTTTCGCCGCACGCCAGCGCGGCGGGTGGACGCGGCTCCGAATTCCAGGAGAAGGTTGAATCTGAATAGGTCATCTCTGCTCGGTGTTACGAGCATTTGACAATTCAAGAACACCGGGTTCATGCTTAACGGGCGCATCAGACCAGACTCTAGAAAGAGCGCTAAATCCGCTACGCAAACTCGCAACAGGAGGGCATTTCATGGCAACAGTGCGTGGAGTCGTGAATTTTCGCGTGAAACCCGGCAGATATGCTGATCTCTACGAGGGCCTAAAGGCCGTCAAAAAGCTCATCGAGGGGCTGGGTGCTGCCTTCGTCGTGAGCCGTCAGGTTATAGGTTCTGAAAGTGGGAACGTCATCGTGGTCGCAGTATATAAAGACTATGCCGGCTACGCTAAGGTAGCCTCTGATGCGGCGTTTTCAGAGCTCATCAACACGATGATTAACAACCCCAACCCGGCTTGGGAGGGGTATACCGTGTCCTTGAACGAAGAAGTCGCGCTCTAATTCCAAGAGTCCGGTCCCCATTTGGCTAAGGGACCGAACTCCATCGTGTGCAGGCGCTTCGCGCGAGTCAGCGGTTTTGCGAGAATCCCGTGCGATGCCGAGACGACGACCCGCTCAACAGGTTGACGCGCGCGAAGACCTCGGCGCGGCGCTCGAACGCTATCGCGATCATCATTTTCGTCGGACACCGGCGCGGCGGGTGACCAACGATCACAGCGCGCTGGCTTTCATCGAGGAGAGCGGTTTCTGCTCGGCCTTTACCGCAGGCCTCGGCGTACCGAGTATGCGCGAGGCGATCGAGGGCCGCCGCGAGCCCGAACTACCGCATCATATTCAGCATGACCCGGCGCTCATGATGACCTGGCGGCTCAAGGACGAGCTGCCCGCGCGCGGCGCGGTCTATTACGGCAAGGTCATCGCGGGCCGCCCGGCCTTCGTCGCGCTCGACTTGTTACCGGCCTTCCTGCGCTTGCGCATCGCGGCCGGCGGCTACCGCAAGCTCTACGCGCGCGGGCTATTGTCGCACTGCGCCAAACTCATCTTGGACACGCTCGTCCGCCATGGTCCAGCCGAGACCAAGGCGCTGAAAATCTCGAGCGGTTACGCGCAGCCAAACCGGCGGGCCGAATTTGATCGCGCGATCAAGGAGCTGCAAGAGAAATTTCTCGCCGTCAAGGTCGAGGAGCGTTACGACCCCTTCACCTACGTCTGGGACACGGTCGCGCATCGATGGGCCGAGGCGCTGCGCGAGGCGCGAAGGCTATCGCCAGACGCGGCCACCGAGCGGCTGCTGCGCCGTTATTTCGCGGTCGCCGGTTTCGGCAATGAGCGCGCCGTCGCGCGGCTACTCGGGCTCAGAGCGGATCTGGTCGAAAAGGTGGCCCGCCGTCTAGAACGCGAGGGACTTATCCGCCGTGGCCGCCGCGTGTCCGGGATCCGCGAGGCGATTGCGCATCTGACGATATTTGATTAAGCCCGCCTAATAACCGTATCCCAGCATCAAGGGCAGCGTCAGGACTTTGATCCATCGGGCGCGCGCCGCGGACATCGCGCTGCGCCACTCGTCGTCTGGTTTCAAGCGGATTTTGCCGATTGCGAAACGCGACAGGTTGCCGCTGATCGCGTGATTTTGGCCGAGCTCGGCGCTGCCGTCGGCACCGATGAAGTCGAAGTCGGAGTCCGGTATTTCGAGGCCCAGCGCGGCACTCGTCCGCTGCAGGAGGCTACGCGGCTCGCGCACGTAGTCCTCATATCTCAGGGACACATAGCGCATACGTCGGTGTCCAAGGAACTTCAGCGCGCTGCACCAGCCGTTGAACCAGTCCCATTCGAGCGCACTCTGCAGGGCGCTATATTGGGGCATAAATTTCACCTGCCCGCCAGTGTCGAACTGTTTCTTGCGGCGCGCCCACGAATGCGCCACCGCACGACTATCGCGCAGCAGGTGGATAACGTTGAGTTCCAGCTCGGGCGCACGCGCCAAAGTGCAGAGGGTGGACGGGTCCTTCGACGAATCAATGATCAGGCGGGCGCCGGCGGTTTCGATAATCGCGCGATTGAGTTGCGCCATTGCCCGCACGTATTCCCGCGGGCGTTTGGCCGCGGCGAAATCACCCGGCACACGATCGAGCAGCACCAGCATCGGGATGTTGCGATTTTTATCGATCGTGCCCTGGTCGGCGAGCATTTGCACAGCGTCGAGCCCCGCGAGACCGCCGAACGCCCGTTGCATCACAGCGTTCCAGAATTCGCATCGGCGAAATTCTTGTCCGCAACCGCAGGGTTCGTTGTCGATCACACCGCGCGCCCAGATGTCGCGCAACTCCCCGACAAAGACGGCTCCGGGCACCCGTCCGAGCATCTGGCCGAGCAGCGTACTGCCGCTGCGTCCATAGCCCGCGATAAACACAATTCGCGTTCGCTTAGGATTCATTCCCCCCTTCCAGTCAACCTCAATCCAGCAGGTTAAGAGGTTTCATCTGAGCTGCTTTCCCGCCGCCACAGCGCGACCGGATCGATCCCCAGCGCGGACTTCGCGCTCACTGCGATCGCGACGTTCCAGCCGGTCGCCGCCAGCATCGAGGCGACCGCGGCGCCAACCATTCCAAGCCTGGGGACCAGCACCAGCGCCGCCACCAAATCCAGCGTGGCGCTGCCCGCAACGACCATCGCGGTGGTCCGCTCGAACCCGGTCATCAGCAGCAGAACGCCGATTGGTCCCATCGCAGCGTTAGATAATTGCCCCACAAGCAAAATGAGCAGGGCCGAATACCCGCGGCCGAAGTCGTGGCCGAAGACCGCCAGCAAGGGCTTACCCAGCGCTGCCAGCGCCACAATCAGCGGGAGCGAGAGCCAAAACGTCAACCGGCTCGCGCCCTGCGCACAGAGCTCGAGTTCGCGCCGTTGTCCCCGGGCGAACAGGTTCGAAAACATCGGACCCGCACGCGTTCCGGCCGCCGCGACCAGTAGCCCAACCAGCCCGGAAATCATCACCGCCGCGCTATATACGCCGACGTCGTCCGCCGGGCGAAACCATCCCAGGACCAGCAGATCGGCGCGGCTCGAAAGCGTGACACCGATGTAGGTCACCAGCATCAGCAGCCCGACGCTCATCCAGCCGCGATTATCGTAAATCGGCTTGGCCCGGCGCACCGCGCGCGGCAGAGCGCTGCGCAAACTCGCCATCTGCGGCGCGAGGACTAACGCGACAGTGGCGATCCGGATGCCGATTGCCCTGACGGGGTCGAGGCGGCCCGACAGTATCCACAGGCCGCCGAGCGCCGCCATCTCCAGCACGGGTTGCAAAATCAGCGGCAGCGCGTAAGTCATCAGGATGCGCTCCCGCGCGCGGCCCAGTTCCTGCTCCAGACCCGACAGCGCCACAAACGGTATCAGCACGGCACCCATCATCAGGCTACCGACCTCGAAGCGCTGCGGCTCGACAATGCGCACCGCCGCGATCGTCACCACCGCCAACAGCAGGCTCGAGGCCGCCGTCAGTTGTCGGCTGCGCATGACCAGCCCGCGTATCAGTCCCCAATCCCCCCGCGCCATGTAACCCGGAATAAACTTGACCACACTCGCGCCGATGCCGAATCCGGCGACCACCGTCAGAATCTGGGCCATCACCAGGGCGTAGCTGTAGTCCCCGAAGGCACTGGCGCCGAGCCACCTTGCGATCAGCACCTGCAATGACCATCGCAGGCCCGCGCTAATGACCGCGATGATCAATGCGGTCGCCGAACCCCGCCATAGCGCATGTAAGCGCGGCTGCGCTTCGGCGTATGCCCACAGCGCCTCCAGTAACCGGCGCCAAATCGGCGAGGCCCGCGCCGTTAGCACGCCGGCTACCTTGGTGCCGGGCGGGACCGGCGCGCGGTCGTAGTTAAAGCTTCTTCCGTGGAGATTGCCGCTTGACTTCGCTGAATTCCCAAATCTCTGCTGGCGCATGCTTCGAACCAGATCGATCGCTCCCCGCCAGCGGCCGCCCTGCCCTCCAATTGAACTTGGCGCAAGGATGCCCAAACCGTGCGTCCGCTGCAAGACAGCCAAGGCGCGACCGGCGTCCCAAGGAGACGTCGGCCTCGGGATTGCGCGATCTCTTCCCACTTAATCTTTGAAACTCTTTTCTTGCCTGCGCGTACCCCTACATGGCGCAGATTAACCGCCGCGAGAAACTCGCGATCGCGCCCGCCGGAAGCCGTCAAATCGACGGGGCACAAACAAGCGATGCTCTGCAGCGCTGTTTAACTCTATGACTCGAATTTAAGCCTAATCGTTACCGTTCAACTTCAACCGGCTAGCGGAATGGTCTTCCGTATGAGAATATCCACCGACTTGAGCGCCAAACTAGCCTCGGCTGAGCATCTCTTGAACACGCGATCACCTCTGAACCGGAAGCCATTGGCCGCCCCGGTGACGCCCCTCCCAGCGTCGCCCTCCGCGTTTCCAAGTGGCCTCCATCTGCTCCAGATCGGAATTGACGTGGCGCTGATTGGGCTTGCCTACCTAATCGCCTTCGAGCTGCGCTTTGATCTGACATTTCTGCCGGTTTCACGAGCGCTGCTGTGGGCCCCTCTGCCCTGGATTTTCGCGCTTCAGACGATGTTCTACTTCGCCTTCGGCATACACCAGATTGTCTGGCGTTATGTGGCGCCGCGCGATCTGGCGCGGATTGGGCTCTTTGCGATCTGCGCCTACGTCGCCTTCCAGTTCGTGGTCAACGTGCTCTTCAAGTTCGCCTGGTACCCACGCTCGATATTCCTGCTCGATCCGATGCTGCTCATATTCCTGCTGGGAGGGGCGCGCGCCCTGCGGCGGCTGCTCTACGAATTTCCCAATTCCAGACCGACCAAGCGCATCCTGATTTACGGGGCCGGCGACGCCGGTGCGATGATCGTTCGCGAAATGATGCACACGGCTTATTACGATTATCGACCAGTCGGCTTCATCGACGACGATCGCGCCAAGGTCGGCCGGCGGATTCACGGCTACCGCGTCCTCGGCACGCGGCACGACGTCAAGCGCGTCGTCAGCCGGCTCCAGCCCGATGAGATCCTGCTGGCGATGCCGCGTGTGCCCCCTTCGGTGGTGCGCGGAGTAATCAAAGCCCTCGAAACGATCAAGCTCCCGGTCAAGACCCTGCCGAGTCTCCGCGATGTGATGCATGGAATTGTCAAGGTTTCCGACATTCGCCAAATCGATCTTGCTGATCTGCTCGGCCGCGACCCGGTCGATCTCGATCCTGAAACGGTCGGACAATTAATCACCGGCAAGAGCATCCTCGTCACCGGCGCGGGCGGTTCGATCGGCGCCGAGCTCTGCCGTCAGATTTGGGCGCTGCAGCCGCGCACGCTCGCGATGTTCGAGAAGCATGAGAACAGCCTGTATGCGATTGAAGCCGAGCTGCGCGACGGCCGCGGCGCTGACGACCGGCTGGTGATCGAGGTCGGTGACGTCTGCGACGCGGCCCGCGTCAGCTCGGTGCTGGCCAAACATCGCTCGGAGATCGTCTTTCATGCCGCGGCCCACAAGCACGTCCCGCTGATGGAAAGAAACCCGTGCGAAGCGGTCAAGAACAACGTCGGCGGCACCCGCGTGGTCGCCACCGCCGCCGCGCGCGCCGGCGTCGAGCGCTTCATTCTGGTCTCGACCGACAAGGCGGTGAATCCGAGCAGCGTGATGGGCGTGACCAAGCGGATCGCGGAATTGGTCGTCGAGGACATCGCACGCGGCCAAAGCTGTAAATTCGGCGCCGTGCGCTTCGGCAACGTGATGGGCAGTAACGGCAGTGTTATTCCGCGTTTTCAGGCCCAGCTTAGCCAGGGCGGACCGCTCACCGTAACCCATCCCGACATGCGCCGCTATTTTATGTTGATCCCGGAGGCGGTCGCGCTGATGCTCCATAGCGCCGCGATCATCGAATCCGGCGCCATTTACGTCCTGGAGATGGGCGACCAGATCCGCGTCGATGACATCGCCCGCCACATGATTCGGCTCGCCGGCCTGATTCCTGACGAGGACATCCAGATCATCTATACTGGCATTCGCGCCGGCGAGAAAATGAGCGAGGAGCTAATCGGGCACGACGAGCAGGCCCGTCCCACGGCGAGCCGCGCCGTTACCATGGTGCACAGCAAAGGACGCCTAGAGCGCGCACGACTGGCTCAACACCTCGAGACTCTTGAGGCGGCTGCCGAGGCCAATCGCGACGGCGACGTTACGCGCGCACTCGAGCTTCTGGTTCCGAGCTTTCGCTACTGCGGCGAACACCGCTCCGAGATTGGGGAAGTAACCGATGACATCGACTCACTCCGCCGCAAACGCGCGTAACGGTCTGCCGGACCTCGAACCATTCGAACCTGAAACGCCGAATTACGAGAACCTCTTCAATTTTCTCGAGTCGGCCCGGCGCTGGTGGCGTCCGGTCATCCTGATCACCTTTGCGATGATGCTGATTGCCGCGCTCTTCACCAAGTTTGTCGCGATCCACTGGTATCGCGCCACCGCCGTGCTGCGTCCGGTCAGCCAGCATGAAAGCCCGGCAATCAATTCGCTGGTCGGTGGCGTCGGTCAGATTGCCTCGATGCTCGGAGCGACCGGCGGTGAGAGCGACATGAAGGCGGAGGAATTTATCGCGACGCTGCAGAGCTATGACTTCGCGGTGCCCGTCATCCGGCAAAATGACCTGCAGGACCATCTTGACAACTCGCGCGGATATCTGGCGCGGCTAATCCAGCCGCACCTGACGACATGGGAGCTTTATAAGCTCATGATTGGTCGTTTGGATACTCAATACAGCGCGAATACGGGTAATCTGACCCTCGCTTATGAGGATAATGACTCCCGGACGGCAGTCCGCATCCTCGACCTTTTCATCACTGCTTTGCGCGAAAAGGTTCAGCATCGCGAACTTGAAACCGCTCGCGCCGCCGCGACCTCGCTCCTGGAAGAAGCTGACCACAGCGCCGACGCCCTGCTGCGCGGGCAGATCTATCTGATGGCTGCGGACCAGATCAAACAGGAAAAGCTCGCGCAGATTAATGCTGATTTCGCGTTTTTTGTAATCCAGTCGCCGATCGCCCCCGACCGACCCACGCGCCCAAGCGTAGTGATAACCGTTATTCTGACAGGTGTTCTCACTTTTGTCCTACTCTGCCTCGGCATCGCGGCAATGGAGCGTTATCGCCTCATCCGAGTCCAATACCGCGCCTCCCAGACCGACGCCCTCGCCCTCATCCCTGAGGGCGCACCGCCTATCCGGTCAAGCTCAGTTCGAGAGTAGACCAACGCTTTGTTAATGCTCGACCCAGTTGGCGCCATCGCAAATTACAAATATTTTGCCGCTCGCACCACCGGTGAAGTTGGTGGCGCCATACGTGACACAATTGGTATTGCAGTCTGTCATCTCAAGCTGTTGACCGACCCTGGTGAGATTACAGGTCGGCAGGCCAGCAAAAGTAACCCCAGAATTCGTGATCCCGGCAGTTCCCGTCGCCTGAAGGCCTAGGGCAGTAACACCCCCATTGTTTACGGCAAGCCCACCGCCGCCAGTCACGCTCAGGCTGTCTATCCTGTTGTAGGTCGTAGTCGGTGTTTGTGAATCCCGGCCTCCAAGCTGGGTGAGAATAAGGCCGCCGTTAAATGCTGTCCATCCGCCCGGGAATCGATCTCCTATGCTCACTACAACGGCGCCGCCAATGTTCGCGCGTTGAATATTCGTGGCCTCACTCACATTGTTGCTCTGTGAAACGACAGTGGTTGGGCTGTCCAAGGAAATCGTGTTGTTCCAGGCACCCTGTCGAAGCAATATGACGTTCTGATTTTGTAAACTATTGGCTGGGACCCAAAACCCATAAGCGGGCGAGACTTGAGGTTCTTCTTGAGCGCGGTCCACTTCCAAACCACCACCACTAGCCATTTTAATAAAGAATGAGTTGGCGCCAAAGATCGGATTCTGAAATCCCATGCTTGGATGATTGAGCAGCGGCCCGCCCATTCCTGAGTCCTCAAAATCGATGCAGCCGTTAACTTGCTGAAGGCAGCCGAAGTCGTCGATTTCGCTCACCGGCCCTGCGGACGCCGCGTCCCAAAGCATCCCGCGCGCGGTGGTATCCGCAGCCATCCGGCCGATTACGCTGATGCGTCGAATGAGTATTCGAGACGCATCGCAATCGGGGAACAGATCGCCTTGGCAATTATTGTTCCCGATCTCAATTCCGATGTGAGCACTGGTTATGCCAATATCTTCGATGTCACTGAGATCGACACCGCTGCCGCCCGTGGCATTCGTATCCAGCCGCAACGCGGTCATTCCGGGTTGGTTCGACATGTCAAGCGTAAAACACTTTGTCTGTGCATGGAGGGTGTTCCAGTGCCACAGCGCGACCATTTCAGGGTCGCCCGCCCACGCGAGCGTCGTCCCGGCGCGATCTGAGGATTCGTAGGTTCCGCCTAAGTTCCCATATTGGGCGGTTGAGCAGGCGCTGCTTTGGAGTGCCGTCTGGCTAGGGATGTCGATAGGCAGCGCCAGCCAGTAGGGGCTGGGGTTCGGCGAGATCTCGACGCGCCCACCCCCCTGACCCGACCCTGCGGACTGCGCCGCCGCTAGCGCATTCACAATTGGCGTGCCGCTATCGTGGTACATCATGAAGGCGCCGCTCGCGCCGGCGTTGGCCGAGAGCGTAACCTTCGATCCATTAATCGCCGTGATGCTGGCGAAGAGATGATCGTTGAGACTGGAAGTGGACGGAGAGGAGCCGTTGCCCACGGCCTGGCCGAAATCGCTGTATTTTGTTCCACGCGCGAGCGAGATGAATTTCTGCGAGCAGGCGTTACCAGAGCAGCCATATACTTTGTAAAATTTCGCACCCGTCACCGCGCGCCACGATAGCTGATGTCCTTTTGCAGAGCTCAAAATAATATTGCCGTTTGTGATAGTGGTAGTAGGGCCCGCTGGAGTTACGCATCCATTCGGGCCAACCGCTTCGATAGAGTAGGAAGCCAGGCCAGTGCCGTCGACCCTGTAGCCTGCGGTTGCATAGGGTGTGACGCTGGGAGCCAACGGCGTCGCAAGGGCGCAGACGGCCCCGGCATTGACCACGAAGACAAGCTGCCCCGCAACGAAGTCGCCGATCGCATTGACCGCGCCCGTGCTGCTACCGGCTGTCGCCGTGAGCCTCGCGGTGGTCGAACTGGGAAACGCACCGTAGGCCACCGGGTTGATTATGCCATTGACGCTAAAGCGAGAGATGTTTGGATTGCTAGCGGCGCCGCCGATGTGAGTCGTCGTCCCCGAACATCCGGCTGAGCTGCATGTCTGTGCGAAAACAAGAGCCTTCGGGGCCAAAAGCCCGAAGATAATTAGTAATGCTACTGACTGGCCGAGAACTCGATTTTCACGTTGCCCAATGCATCTTGCAAGCAAGGATCGCATCGTCGTGCGAACAACGAAGATCACCATCGTCCCGCGTGGCTCTTCGCGTGCAAGGCTCTTAGCTTATGGATGGCGCTTCGCAAACAGCCAAGCATATTGTCCGACGAGGAACGGCAGGGTGCGCTGGATCAGGAAGTAGGCCCATTGGGCGTGGGCCGACACCGCCCTCCCGATCGGCGGCACCAGCGCCCCCGGTATCCGGCCGACCAAATTGCAGTCGCTAAACCATTGACGAAGTGTGCTGCTCCGGAGTACCCGCCGGTCATAGGTGTATCGCCAATCGACGAATAGGACGTGTCCGCCGGGACGCACAGCCCGTGACATCGCGGCTGCCACAGACTCCATCACGGCCTCGCCCACCTGCAGAAACATCGTACTTTGCATTACAAGATCGAAGCTCGCAGGCTCGACCAAGTCCTGGGTTGCATCCCAGACGATCCAGTTGCATCCGGGGAATCGCCGCCTCGCCCGGTCGATGAATTCGGCGTTGATATCGATGCCGGTTATCTGATTCGGACTGGTCCGCGTCCAATACAATGTAGGAACAGCGCCCCCGGTACCGCATCCGACGTCGAGTATTCGGGCTTGCCCTGGAATGGGAGCGGCGATTTGAAGGGTGCGGTACAGCGCTAGCTGCCAGGCGATTTGTTGGAAGCGGGCGCCTGGCGTGTATATCGGGTTGTCGCGTTCGAGGCCTTTAATGGCGTCGCGGTTCTCGTACCAGTTCCCAGTTTGGGGATCGTCGATCATGGCCACGCAGCACTAAAGAATGCAGGAACGTCTGTCAAGGACGCGTCGGCTTACAGGCCAACCAATTCCGTGGCACATCGTTTGGCCCGCTTCCCGTAATCTGATTGAATTGGCCCGCGCTCGCGACCACCGGCGAGGCGCAAAACAAAATTACCGCCAGCGCAGCCATTCGTGTCATCGAACCATCCTTCCTTTAGTGCGAACGCTCGGCAACCTGATCATTTCCTGATCGGGCTTTATTCGCATGAGCACTAGCTGGACTCTTGCCTTGATGGTCGAGTTGCTGCTGGTGCTGCTGGCGTGGTTCGGTACGGTCCAGTTTGGCAGCTGGCTGGCGCCGGGCGCGTTTTACTCGATTCTGTGGGCGGGTTTCGTCGGCGCGAGCCTGGTCTTTGCGCCGGACAATGAGATATGGCCAGGTGTCGTGTGGTTCCTGCTGATGTGCGGGTTGGTGCAAATCGGCGCAGCCATAGGATCAGGCTCCGCGCGGCGGCCGATGCCGCTGCGGCGCGGGTCGCCTTCGCTCCGCGCTCTGCGCTGGACCAATGTTTTCTGTGTGATCGCCGGGCTGGTGGGCGTCGAGATTCTGCTGCGCTCGATCGGAGAGGGGCTAACGAGCCTGGCCAATCCGGTGGCATTGGCGATCAATAGCGTGGTTTTTTCTTATCTGCGGTATTACCGCCACGGCTTTCGCGAGCCGTCGGCATACGTTGCCCTGAGTACGCTGGTTTATCTGAGCGCGTATCTCTCGGGTATCCTGTTTAGCTTGAGCCAGCGGCGCGCCGATCGCGTCATAGCGATACTGGTCGCTGCGCCGGTTCTGTTGATTGGGATTACGCTGACGACTCGCGGGCCCGTGCTCTTCTGCGGCATCATGTGGCTGGTAAGTTATCTGGCGACCGGTGTTTGGAGCGGCGAGATCACGCGCTTGCGGTTTGGCGCGCGTTCGCTGACCTGGGCCGGCGTCCTCTCCGCGATTCTGGTCGTGGTTTACGTTGGTCTGCAGGCGTTGCGCACGGGAGCGCCGATCAGGCGCGACGCCAAGTTCAATCCGGTTCAATTCGGGCTGGCCCAAGCGCAAACGGCCTATGTGGGATCGCTGGCGGCGTTTTCCAGTTGGTTCGAGGACAACTGGAGCAGTTTTCCGGCCCCGGGGCTCGGCCGCTATAGCTTTGCCAGCGCCTATCAATGGCTGGGCGGCGGGCATCAGTTCCAACGGTTTGACGAGACGCAGGTCTCGTCAGAAGATCCGGACGCGCCGACCACCAACGTCTTTACGATTTATCGCTACTGGGCCGAGGATTTCACGCTGCCGGGCTCGGCGTTTCTGGTGCTGCTGCTGGGCGTGATGGGTGGCTGGTCCTATCGGTCGGTGCAGAACGGAGCATTCAGTCGCGTGCCATTTTTGGCGCTGTTTTACCAAATCGGCTTCGTCTCGCTGGCTGGCTTCGCGATGCGCGACACGACGATCCAGGGAGCCTTCTTGCTGTTGCTGGTCTTTGCGCGCTTCGGGCGAGCC
This sequence comes from Candidatus Binataceae bacterium, assembly GCA_035308025.1. Taxonomy (NCBI): domain Bacteria; phylum Candidatus Binatota; class Binatia (SeqCode); order Binatales (SeqCode); family Binataceae (SeqCode); species Binataceae bacterium (SeqCode). The sequence goes on along the minus strand of DATGHL010000053.1, from coordinate 16,946 downwards.
GCTCCACCCAGGCGCAGAGCAAAAGCCCCCGGCGGCGAAGCTATCGCGGCGGCGGGATGATAAGCTTTCGCGCGGGCGTAGACGAGTTTTGTTCAGTGGGTCGGGGGTTGCTTGACAGCGAGGGCGCGGGCGATCTAGCTTCACCTCGCCTCAGAGTAACGTCCGCAACGGCGTTGGGATGCGACAAGCAGAGGGGTTGCAGATTAAACCATCAGAAAGTCAAGCGCGGAGATCGACCAATGGCGGAAGGCAAGGCGAAGAAAATGTTTGTGCTGCCCGGCGCGGAGTTGACCGCCCCGGCCTCCTTATTGATGCATGGCGGCAGCAACGATCTGCTGCAGCTGCCGTGTCCCTCGTTTCTAATCGAACATGCCAAGGGCCTCGTCCTGTTTGACACCGGCTGCAACGCGAAGATAATCGATGACGCCGTCGGCTACTGGGGCGAGACCGCGAAGGCGCTGCCGATTAAGTGGAACAAGTCCGACACGCTGGACAAGCAGATCGAGGGGGTGGGCTACAAGACTTCGGACGTGAAGTATGTGATTCTTTCGCACTCCCATCTGGATCACTCGGGCGGCCTGACCTATTTCCCGAAAGCCAAGTTTATCGTCGGCGCGAACGAGTTGCGCTACGCCTACTGGCCCGATCCGGATCGGCGCTGGGCCTTTATCCTGAATGATTTCCTGCCGACGCGCGGCTATGACTGGCTCGAGTTGAGCGGCGACTTCGATCTCTTCGGCGATGGCGCCATCCAGTTCCTTCTGACCCCTGGACATACGCCGGGCGAATGCTCGGTGATGGTGAACCTGCCCAACCGCAAGTTCCTGCTGGTCGGCGACACGCTCCATCTGCGCGCTGGTGCGACCATGGAAGCGACGATGGGGATCGACGTCGATCCGAACCAGTCGCTGCGCTCGATTCAGCGGATCAAGGCGATTCGCGACATGCAGGGCGCGACGATGTGGATCACGCACGATCCCGAAGACTGGAAGGAACATCCCCATCGAGTGGACTGAGGAGCTTTAGTCTGAGTCGATGCCGCTTTATGAGTGCCATTGCGGGCGCTGCGATCTAACGTTCGAGGTGCTGGCCGCGGTCAGTGACGCGGCTGGCGCTCATCCGTGCCCGCAGTGCGGACGGCGCGCCCGGCGAATCCTCTCGGCCGTGACCTTCGGGCGTAGCGGCAGAGAACCTGAGGCGCGCGCTGCTGACCCGTCGCGTCCCGACGTCACCCGGCTGCGGGTGCCGCCGCCGGCGCAACTCTGCTGGATGGACGAGCGTTCGACCTCGCGTTACGCGGCTCATCTGCACGGGCGGGGGGCGGAGTACGACGAAACCGTGGCGGCGCGCGAGGAAACTCGCAAACAGCGCGGGGAGCCGGTACCGGCGGTGAGCGCACACGGCCACAGCCATTCGCCGCTGGCGGATCCGGTGGTCTATGCGCGCCGGCGCGCGGCCGCGAAACGGGCGGAGAAGCCGGCACCGGCCAAGTAAACGCGCGCCTTAGAAGTCGGCGTAGTCCCCAAGCGAGCTTGCGGAAAGAGGCTCCGGGATTCTTCGCTACGCTCAGAATGACAAAAGTGGCTTGGCGCCACTGAATGCAGCAACGTCATTCTGAGGGAGTATGCGGAAGAGAAGATCTGAGCTTGTTTTTGTTTCGAACGCAGCTCCAAGGGTGGGCGGCGGAGTCTGCGACGCGCGGCCGAGGTAAAGACTCGCTCTGCGCGGCAGCCGCGCTCCCTCAGAATAGCAGTACCAACCGGTACGACGATCTTGACATCGCGGGCTGGGTATGAAAAAAGACCGGTCGCAACGACCTTCGGAGGCCGGACTGCAGCCGTTTTCAAAGAGCAGTTTCAAGCGATGAACGAGCGAATGCAGGTTAGAACGAACCTCCCTGACTGGGTATCGAGGAGGCGCGGGTTTGCGCTGGCGGCGCTCGCGCTGTTGGTCCTGGCGGCAGGATGCGAAGGGCGGGCGCAGAAGGCCGCGGTGGCGGAAAAGATCGGGCTTACTGCGGTCGGCCATCCGTTGCCCTCTTACGAGAACTACTTTGCGACTGCGGTGGCTGACAAAGACAATGCCTGGGCGGTCGGCACCTACGGCACGATCCTGAAAATTTCCGATAATGGATCGAAGGTGACGTTACAGCCGAGCGGTACTCAGCTTGCGCTCCTGAGCGCGAGCGCCGACGGTCCGCAAGATGTCGTGCTCGGCGGCGAGAATGGCCTGATTCTGCGCACGACGGACGGCGGCGCGCACTGGAACAAATCCAAGGTCCCCGACAGTATCACGGATGACGTCGAAGCGATCGCGCGCGGCGCCGATCGGAAGCAAATCTGGGCGGTCGGACCCGAAGGCATGATCATCCACTCCGCCGACGGCGGCGATACTTGGGAAGACCTGGGATTAAAAAAGGATATAGCGCTGAACAGCGTCGATTTCCTCGACGACAAGAACGGCTGGATCGTCGGGGAATTCGGCACCATCATGAAAACCACCGATGGCGGCCATACCTGGCAGGACTCCAACAAAGTGAGCGGGTTGCCCAAGTATGTCGAGGATGTCACCGACGACGAGGCGTACCATCGCGGAATCCCGCAACTCGATGAGGGTGATCTCTATTTTATCCAGACGGCGTGGGCTAGTCCGACGGTGGGTTACGTCATCGGGACGGGCGGCTTTGTGCTAAGTACGAAGGATGGCGGACAGAGCTGGCAGGCGACCCGCGGCGACACGCTGAATACGCTGTTCGGGATCGGTCTGCCGAAGGGGCATCCGGTCGTGCTGACGGGAATTCTGGGCACGCTGGTCCATCAGACGGATACAGGATGGGCGCGCGATCGCGAGGTCTCGAACAGCGTTTATAGCTGGCTCAGGTCGTTGCGCTTCGCGCCCGACGGCTCGTTCGGAATCATCACTGGGGGCAAGGGCACGATTTTGGTTACGCACGATGGCGGCGCAAGCTGGGCGCCGATCGATCAGGCTGTGATCGCAGGGGCGACACCCGGGACCAAGCACAGCTAAGGCAAATTAGACAGCAGGTGCGTGCGCACCTTTGGCGGTGGATCAATGGCCGAAGCACTTCACGAAGAAAACCTCCCTCTGTCGGAAAAGATCACACACGGGATCGCGCGCTACACGCTGCGGCATCGATGGGTTGCGCTGGCGATATTGGGGCTGCTGACGCTTTTTTTCGGCTACCATGCGACGAAAGTTCAGATGTACAGCCAGTTCGCGGATTTGTTGCCGCAGGCCCATCCGTATATCAAGGCCTATAATCACTATCGGACGACATTTGGCGGCGCGAATATCGTCAGTTTGAGCCTCGAGGTCAAGAACGGCGACATCTTCAATCCGGATACCCTCAACAAGATCCGGTACGTTACCGAGAAGGTCGACGAGATCGACGGCGTTAACCACTACCAGGTGGCGTCGCTGTCGCACGTCAAGATTCGGCGGCTGGAGGCGACCTCGGGCGGGTTGATCAAATCGGTGCCGGTGCTGCCGGATGAGATTCCGACCGACGCGGCGTCGATGAAAAAGCTCAAGCAGTCGATGTTCAACAATGACATCGTGTACGGCAAATATGTTTCGACCGACGGCAAGGCGGCGCTGATCCTGGCGGGCTTCAACGAGGAACGGCTCGACTACGCGAACATCCATCGCCAGATCATGAAGATCAAGGCGCACGTCGACGACGCCAATACCACGCTCTATGTCGCGGGCGAGCCGATGCTGAAGGGCTGGGTATGGTTCTACACGGGGGAGCTGGCGAAGATTTTCGCCGTCACTTTCCTGTTCATCTTTGTGACCTTGGTGTTCTACTTCCGCCGGCTATATGGGGTGGCGCTGCCGGTATTGGGGGCTTGCGTTCAGGCGATTTGGGGACTGGGGTTCCTGGGTATTCTCGGCTACAACCTCGACCCGCTGGTGCTGGTTATCCCGCTGCTGGTGTCAGCGCGTGCGGCGAGCCACGGGGTGCAGATGGTTGAGCGGTACTTCGAGGAGATGGAGGCGACGGGTGATCGGCACGTCGCGGTCCTGAACTCGATGAAGGAGCTGTTGCTGCCGGGCGGTATCGGGGTGCTGGCAGACGCGGCGGGAATCTTCGTGCTTTCAGTGGCGACGATTCCGCTCATCCGCAAGCTGGCGTTTTTTGCGAGTTTTTGGGGTTTCTCGAATCTCTTCACGATCCTGTTGCTGATTCCGTTGCTGCTCGACGTGCTGCCGACGCCGAAAGTGACGCGCCATTACGTGCCGGCGTGGATGCACGAGCTGCTCGATCGGGTGGGCAATTTCTGCATCAGCCGCAACGGCCGCTGGGCGGTTTTCGCTTTCTCGGCGGCGATCGTTTTCGCGGGTGCCTACGAGGCCGGCTCGGTGCAGGTCGGCGAGACCGAAGCGGGTTCGCCGCTACTGTTCCCGAATTCGAACTTCAACGTTTCGGCGCGCGAGATCAACAAGGACTTTGCGGGTTCGAATCAACTGGTGATCTATCTGCACGGCGACCATGACGGCGCGCTCAAGGATCCGGTGGTGCTCAATCAGCTCGATGATCTGCGGCACTACATGCTGCAGCAGGACGAAGCCGGCGGCACGCGCGACGTGCCAACGCTGGTGCGGAGCGTCAACCGGCTGTATCACTACGACGATCCGAAGTGGGCGATGATCCCGCGCGACGCCGCCGCGGTGGGTAATATGACGTTCATGTACGAGGCGAACGCGCCGGTGCCGGGGGTCATCCTGGAATATATGGACTATGGGGCCCGCGACGGTCAGTTCGTCGTGTTCTACAAGGATGCGAAGGGCTCGACCATCTATGAAGCCATCGCGCGGGTCAAGAACTTCATCGCCACGCATCCGATGAACCACGTGCAACTGGTTTTGGCGGGCGGCACGATCGGCACTACGGCGGCGCTCAACGACGAGATTGCCTATTCTGACAAGGTCAGCACTTTCCTGATCGTCGCTGTGGTATTCGGCCTGGTGGCCTTCAGCTATATGTCACTGGTGGCGGGTCTGATGGTGATGATCACCCTGATCGCCGCGGGCGTGGTGAGCTTTCTCTATATTGGTTTGAAGGGAATCGGAATGAACATCAATACCCTGCCGGTGACCGCGGTCGGTATGGGTATCGGCGTCGATTACATCCTGTACGTGGTTGATCGGATCAAGCGCGAGTATCAGCGACTGCACGACCACGACGCGGCGATCAAACGGGCAATTTCGACTACCGGAATGGCGGTGACGTTTACCGCGACGACGCTGGTCGGCGGGATTATCCCGTGGGTGTGGATGTCGGACTTGCGCTTCTCAGCGGAGATGGCCATGCTGCTGGCGCTGCTGATGGTTACTCACTGGCTGGCCGCGATTACCCTGGTGCCGTCGATTTTTGCGATCGTGCGTCCGAAGTTCGTCGAGCGGGGAAGCGCGCCGACGGAGGAAGCCGAGCGTACGCTGCCGGGAGGGGCGGTGGCGGAGATGAGTTGAGGGGCCCGCGTAGGAAGATCCTGTAGGAAGAGCGGGTAGTAAGATCGATCGCAGAGACAAACGGAACAGTTGGACAGCTATGGTGCATAAATAGGTTAAGGTTAGCGGCGGACGCAAGAGGAGCGTGCGCCGCGGCTCAAACAGCGCATAGGAGGAGGAGCAGATGCTTCGGGGGAAAAGGCTAAGCGGGCGCCTGGCGGTGCTCATCGTGGCCATCCTGGGTTTAAGCGCATGGGATTCGCCGGCGCGCGCGGATGGCGATTTCTTTACCAATCTCAAGGACAATTTTGAGCTTCACGGGTACGGTGAGGCCCAGCAAATCTGGCGCAACGAGAATTTCGTCAAAGGCTACCATGTCGCGTCGCTGCGTAACCGGCTCGACTTGCAGCCGTCGGGCCAGCTAATCAAGGACCTCGGCGCCGGGCCGATCCAGAACCTCTCGATTAACTATTTCATGGAAGTGCGAGGGGGCTACGAGGGCGCCTACTCGATAATCAATGATCGTTTCGGCGATCGCCCGACAGGTTTTTCGGGCACGGGCACCTCGCCCTTTCAGCGACCCATCGTAACTGGCGCCGGGGTCGCGTTGCTCAAAGCGTTCGGCTACAAGGTCAAGCAGTTCCGCGGTTACGGGGCGCGCAGCTTCGCCTTTCCCGATCCGGTCGCGCCCAATGAGCACTTCCTGATCCCCTGCCAGGGCTGCACCAACACGAATGTTTCACAGGCCGATCTTGAGTTCGAGCGCGACGATAGTAATCGGGATTACTATCCGGTGCGCGAGGCCTACCTCGATTTCAACTGGGATATGTTCGGGCAGAATCTCATTCGGCTGGGCAAGCAGCAGACGGTGTGGGGCAAGGCAGACTTCTTTCGCCTGCAGGATATCGTCAACCCGGTCGATTTTGGGCAGCATTTCTTTATCGAGCCGTTCGAAGACACGCGCATCCCGCAGTTAACCCTGTGGTATCAGCATCGCTTTGGCGACGTCGGTGCGGCGCTGCAGGATGTGGCCGGCAACATCGTTTGGAACTTTGATCAATTTGTGCCGGTGGGACTCGGGCAGAGCGGACAGCCGTGGGCCGTCGAGTTCGGCGACGCCAAGCGGGCGTTTGCATTCAACAATGGTCTCTTCACCAACGGGCTGTGCGGCGGCGCGCCGGGCTGCAACGGCAACAATATCAATTTCGCGCTGGACAAGGAGCATACGCCGCAGTGGCGGATCCGCAACAGCGGGATCGGCACCAAGTGGGACTGGGAAATTCCGCAGGGCGTGCGGTTTGCGTTCACTGACTATTGGGGCATCCGCGACGTTCCGGGTTTTGTTAATACGCGGCTCAACACGACGACGGCGTTCAATCCGGCCTGCCCGACCTTCGCGACCATCACCGGAGGCGCGGTCCCTGGAAAGAACGTATTCACGCCAGGAGGCGTTCCGGTAACCGTGGTGCGGCCGAATCAAATCCATCTGAAGCCAGGGGTGCGGCCGGACACCTTTATCGACAACTGCACCTTCGGCGGTGAGATTCAGATCTACTATAAGAAGGTCAACACGATGGGGCTTTCGGCCGATTATTTTGAACCGAAGACCGGCCTGGTGTTTCGGGCCGAATCATCGTGGACCCACAACGCGAGCTTGACCGACACCAACTCGCTGACGCTGCAGAGCAAGGACGACATCCTCGCGTACGTTTTAGGGGTGGATCTGCCGCATTTCATCAAGTTCCTGAATCCGGATCGTACTTTCTTCAGCAGCTTCCAACTGTTTGAGACGTACTATCCCGGCGGGCATGATACCCAGGGAGGCCGGCGCGGACTGATAACCGGTAATAATGATTTTACGCTGACGGCTTTTACGCAGACGCATTATTATCGCGACCAGATCATCCCGCTGCTCTTCGTCGCGTATGGTACGCAAGGCACCGACGCCACTATCGGCGGCGACACCGAATGGCTGATTAACGATCATTGGTCAGCGCGGCTCGGGATTGACGCCTTCCTCGGCAAATCGAATGTGCATGACCTGGCGACTTTCGCGACCTTCTGTAAAATCACGCCGTCGTGCGCGCAAGGTAAGCCGTTTCAGCCGTTCAGTGAAACCGCTTTCGGGGCGGGCCATGAGCAGGCTGGAGGCGCCGAACGCAACGTGATGGACGAGTTCTGGACGAGAGTTCGGTACCGTTTCTAATGCACCTAAGGTAGAGACCGGCCCTCCGGGAACCAAATCATCGGGCGGCCGGTTGGTAGTCAAAGAGTAGTAGCGATCAAATGGCGAGAGCGGTCGGATCAGGTAAGGCGTGGCGACGCTACTGGTGGCTCTACACGCTGGGGTTGGGCGTCGTTGCGCTTGCGTTGGCGAGCACGATGCGCCGCCCACCAAGCGAGCAGGCGCGTCCGGATCCGCTACTGAAATTGGATTCGCGGATGGTTGCGGTTAAAGAGTTAATCGTTGCCGGCGATTTACCCGCGGCCGCGACCAAGTTTAGAGCAACCTATCGGCTGGACGGGAGCAAGGGGTTCAGCGCGCTGCGCCAGTTCTCGATGCTGGTGCTGGAGCGCGGCCTAGGCGACAAGGATCCGTTCGAGCGCTACTTTGCGGCGAGCGCGCTGGCCAAGGGCGGGAACTACCAGGGCGTCGATCTGCTTGCGCGAGGGATTCGCGCGAATCCTGATCTGAGTCTCAAGATGGCCGCCGCGGATGGGCTAGCCGATGCGGGCGACGCGTATGCGGTCGGGGTTTTGCAGAAGCTCTATTTTGCCGCCGGCCCGTTCGATCGGCGAATCGTGGCGGAAGCTATGTGCGATGCGACCGATCCCACGGCGATTACGGTTTTGAGCGACGCGGCCGGCGGTCCGGATCAGAGCCTGCGGTTGGCGGGACTGCAGGGTCTCGGCAAGCTGGGTAATCCGGCCGCAGCGCCGCTGTTGCGACGCGTCATGACCTCTGATGCCGCGCCGATCGAGCGGGCGATGGCGGCGACCTCGCTGCTCAAGTTCGGCGAGTCCGTCGAGCTGGGCCCGATCGAGAGCATTCTCACCGATTCCAGGAATGGCAATGCGCGGCCGGTCGCGGCGCTTGCCTTGGGCTATGCAAATGATCCGCGGGTCGTCCCGATACTCAAGCGGGCTCTGAGCGACGACGACCTTGACGTTCGAATCGGCGCGGCGGCTAGCCTCACTCACTATCAGGAGCCGGCCGGCGCCGCCTACCTCAAACAAACGATGAATGACATGGACGACACGGTGAGTCGCCAGCACGTCGGCCAGGTGATGGATCAAATCGGCTTCACCGGGGGTTACGAGGTTCTCATCGCCGCGATCGGCGCGACGGATCCGAACCTGCAAATGTCCGGCATCCGCGCGTTAGGGCTGGTCGGCGGACAGAAGGAGCTGGAACTTTTGACCGCGATGCTGCCGCATACGACGGACCCGTTGATGCGTGCACAGATCGCCTGGTCGATTGGACGGATCGGCAAAGCGCGCGGGATTGAGACTTTGATCGCGATGGTGCAGGAAGAAGATCCGGCGGTGCGCTACACCGCTTCGGATGCGCTTGATGTAACGGCGCAACGGCTGTTGGCCGCGGCGCAGAGCTAGCACGCCGGCGGCGGCCAAACGCGCGCCGGTGAGTCACATGTAATCAATTTGCGGCCCGCATAACGGGCTGCTCGATGGAGGAAAAATGAAGGGTAAGATGAACGATTCCGTGCGGCCGCGGAAAGCCGCCGGCGCCTGGTGGCGGGCGGCCGTCACGGGGGTGGTGGCGCTGGGTCTGCTGGTGGTCGCGCGGCCCGCGGCGCAGGCGCAGGACGTCAGCAGTTATACTCGCGACACTTTTATCCAGTGGTTCCAGAAGAACAAGGACGCCAAGCCCGACTTCAAGGTCGGCGACGTGCTGACGGCCAAAGATCTCGAACGGATTCGACCCTTCATGTTTCCGGGCTATCTCGAGCAATTGAATTTCCCGGAATTCAAGATGCCGATCATGGATTATGTGGACCATACGCCGCGCAAGGACTATCTGGATTGCACCGAGAAATATCAGGCACAGGTGCGGCTGACGGCGAACCACACGATGGACAACTATGTCTGCGGACAGCCGTTCGCGAGCGCGGATCTCAAACCGGGCGATCCGGACTCAGCGTGGAAAGCCGCGTGGAACTTCGAGTATCGCTGGCAGAACTTCGGGCTGTTTACGGTTCCGCCGGTGACCTGGGAGCGTTTTGGCGGGACGCACGAAATCCCGGTGTGGGAGTATCCGCCCAAGGAATGGAGTGCCGGAATTCCCTATCCACCCAACACGATGCCGACGCCGGAAGAGTTGAAGCTGATGTACGGCGGTGGCGGCACCTTCCAGCGGACGCTGAACGCATTCTATGAGCGCGTCTATTTCAGCCATCTGGCGCAGGTTCCCGATCACACGCTGCCGGTGGCGGGGGCGAAGGACTTCGAATTCAAGGAATTCACCGGGTTCTATACGCCGTTCGATATTCGCGGCACCGCTTTCATCGTCTACCGGTACGCCGACCCGACGCGAGAGGACGACGGCTGGGCCTATTTGCCGGCTCTCCGCCGCGTGCGCCGGATTTCGGCTGAGGTCAAGTCGGACTCACTGCTCGGCACCGACCATACGATCGAAGACTTCTATGGCTTCTCGGGCCGCGAGCTGGAGTGGAAGTGGAACTATATCGGGATTAAGGATGTGCTCGCGGTGCAGGACTCGCAGCACGAATTCACCTATATGTACGGTCCGAATGGGATCATCCCGAACGATAGCTGGGCGCTGCGTCATTACTACCTGATGGAGCGCATCCCAACCTCGGAGCGTCATCCGTATAGCAGCGTACTGTTACTGTGGGATACGCAGAACTGGGATACCTGGCTGATGGTGGCGTTCGATCACAAGGGCAAGCTCTGGAAGATCTGGGAATTCCAGAAGAAATGGTCGGAGAGTTTCAAGGGGCCGTGGGCGGCGATCAATCACGGCGTTTTCTCCACCGAGTTCCAATCAGTGCAGGTGCTGGACGTGCAGAATAATCGCGGAACGATCTGGGAGGTGCCGGGGGGCTTCCCGAATGTGACGGGCACCGAGGTGGCGCATCTATACGACATCAACCACCTCGAGACGCTGCATCGTTAGAGTGATCTGACTGAACATCTGAACGTGACATAGCAGGCTGAACCGCACCGGGGGCGCGTCGCGCTCCCGGTGTTTTTTTCAGCGTCCGACGAATCCGCGCTCCGTTGTCGCGTTTTTCACCGGCCGGAGGCTCCGCGCTCCGTTGTCGCGCTACCCGCCGAATCATCCATTCGAAAGTTTCGCGTGCGTCTCTTTAATTTGCTACTTGCCTTGAGCGTAGCCGCCGGCGTGGCGGCAAAAGGAACAGTCGCCAGTGACCTTGACGACTTCGGCGCTGACGTTGACCTCACGCGCATCGCGGCTGAGCGCGGTCTTGACGCCGACGATCGCGTCGACGTCGTTGCCCCACTTCGCAATCGCCATGGTCCGCAGGCGGTCGTCGATATGGTCTTCGTCGATGGCGCGGGGCGAGAACGGCTCGGTATAGGCGAGCGGCCCGAGTTGCTGATAAGGCAGCGCGAGGTTACCGCTCTGAACCATGATGCGGTCGCGATCGAGCGCGACGTCGGTCGCCTTGATCTCCTTCTCCTGCTCGGTTTGTGGCGGTACGTAGGAAAAATGGTCGGCAGAATTGTCGGTGGAACAGCCGCAGGCGATCGTCAAGATTAGCGCGATCGCCGCCTGCCAAACTGAGAATCCTGACGCGGCTCCGGGGGGCGGCCGAGTCTGCGAGGCGCGGCCAAAGTAACAACTCGCCTCCTCGCTGCGCTCGACTCCGCTAGGGCTAGCGCGCATGAGCCCGGCGGGTTTTGGCGCGCGCCTTGCGCCGGAAATGCGGCATTACTTCCTTGGCGAAGAGCCGCAGGCTTGCGGTGATTTTCTTGAAGTCGGTCTTGGGCAAGACCATCGCCATCACGAGGTGAGTCATGCGGGTGCGCGCCTGATAATCCTCGATCATCGCGATTGCTTCGGCGGGTGTGCCGATGATGAGAGGTTCGCCGAACAGCGCCGCAGTTTCGCTATCGCGCAGCTTGCCGACCGGCGGAAGGTCGGCGCTGTAAGCCGAATCGCCGGGCAGGTCGTTGGCCTCGGCGAACCACTTGCCGTAGCAGCTCATGATGTAGTGGGCGCCGGCTTCGGCGGCGTCCCACGCGGCGGCGCGCCGCGGCGCGACGAAGACGGTGCGCAGTTGCGCGATGTTGAAATCGGCAGGATCGCGGCCCGACTCGCGCAGGGCGGCGTCGTAGGTCTGCTGCTGATCGACGCCGCCGGTGCCCATCAGATGATAGCCGTTGCGCGCGGCCCGCGCGATCGATTTGGGGCCGCGCGCCGCGAGCCAGATCGGCGGATGAGGGCGCTGCACCGCCGGCGGCATCAGGGTCGCCCCGCTGATCCGGTTGAAGCGGCCCTGGAAGGAGAGGTTCTGCTCGGTGAACAGACGGCGGACGATCTCGGTGTTCTCCTCGAGGCGCGCGCCGCGTTCTTTGCGCGAGATATTGAAGCCGCTGAACTCGGGGACGCGATAGCCCTGGCCGAAGCCCAGATCAATCCGGCCATTGGAGATGACATCGGCGGTCGCCGCGTCCTCGGCCACGCGAATCGGGTTGTGCAGCGGCAACAGTATAACGAAGGTGCCGATGCGGATCTTTTTGGTGCGCGCGGCGAGCGCGGCGGCGATCGGCAGCAGCGACGGCGAGTAACCGTCATCGACAAAATGATGCTCGGTCAGCCACAGCGTATCGTAACCCAGCGCCTCGGCTTCCTCGGCCAGTTCAAGATGCTTGCGATAGATCTCGGTGAAGGGAACCCCGGGTGGAGGGTTGCGAAACGCCATCAGCAGGCCAAAATTCACGATGATTTCCTGCCGTTGGATGGGCGCTTGCGTGAACGCGCGTCGCGCGCCGCCTTTTCGCCAATGCGCAGAATGGAGTTGCGCACGAGAATCGCCGCCACGATCACGATCGCGAGAATTATGATTGAGGTACGATCGAACACCGCCGTCGTGCTCCACAGGCTATCGTTTTCACAACCGCCCGATCATATATGCAGCATCGCGTTTAACGCTGTCAGCCATGCGTTCGGGGTATAAGATTAGAGCATGAGTTTTCGGAAAGCGATTGCCGCGAGATGCCTTTTGCTCGGCCTCGTGAGCGCCGCGTTGCTCACTGGATGTGCGAATGCCCGGCGGGCGCAGACGCAGGACCCCGTCGGGGCGCGGCCGTTGGACGACTTCAAGGGCCGGTTTGCCGGAGAGACGATCAGCGGCGACAATCGTCGCGTTAAGATCGGCTTCGATGTCCAGGAGAAAGGCGATCAGATCTCCGGCACGTATCAATGCGCGGCGGGCAACGCCAACTGCCGCAACCAGATGACCCGGGGGTGGGTCAGCGGAAACGTCGATGCGCGCGGGATTCGCGTCTCCCTGCAGGACGGCTCGTGGTGTCTCTACAGTCTGGAGGCATTTTACGGCAACGACGGTGAAGGCGATTATTCGTGCTATCAAGGCGGAATGCTGGTCGAGCAGGGAGTCTTCAGCCTCAAACGCGTCGAGCCGAATTGAGTAGCAGCAGCGCGGAGTTGTTCCTGGAGATGCCACGATGATCTGTGAACTCAGTCGTAGAGCCTGGGCCCGGATGCTGCTCGGAGCGGGGCTCGCGATGCTTTCGGCTTGCGCGCCGCAGAAGGATCCGCCGGAGTCCACGATTAGCTGGCTGGCGCCGCAGACCCGCGCCGCCTTACCCGCGGACTGCGCGATCCCGATCTATTCGGCGGCGCCAAACGTCGATTACCAGGAGGTCGCGATCGTGGAAGTGGCCGACGACATCAACGCCGACGAGAGCGAAGTCGCGGCGCTGGTGCGCCGCAAGGCGTGTGAGACCGGCGCCGACGCTTTCGTAATTCTCGAAGACCAGCGGCAGAAGCGCGGCAAACCCCTGCCGGGCGCCTCCAATGAGCAAGGGCAGGATGTGGGACCCGATTCCGGGGTCAACGTGCGCGCGCGCGAGCATACGCCCGAGGTCGGCGAGTTAGGTCATCAGGGGCGTTACGTCAACGGCGTCGCGATCGTCTACAAGCGCGACGCGGCGGAATCCGACGCGGCAAAACCGACGCAGTGAGGCGGCGCTTAGCCGCCGTAGCCTGCGGGAGTGGTCTGCCGGTCGCGCCGGACCCGGCTGCGCAGCGCCATCGTGGCGCGATAGGCGAAGGCCTTGACGGCGTCGCGACGCGGATAGCGGCCGGGCGGCGCCGGATTGATTCCAAGCTTGCGTAAATAGTAATTGGCGCGGTACTTGTTGGCGCGATCGCTGTCGTGGAACTGGAAATTGATGCTGAGCGTGATCGAGACGTTGTCGTCATTCTGCACCCAGTGCGGACAATTTACCGGAACGTGCACGCCGTCGCCGGGGCGCAGGCGAAAGACGCGCGCGCGATCCTGATACTGCGGCTTGTAGCGCGCGGCGTTCGAGTCCACTGCCCAGTAGCGCTCGAGCTCGGTCTCGGGCAGCACTTCGCGATCGTTGCGGTCGAAGACGTAAAGCGTCTTTTCGCCCTGCAACTGCAAGATGAAATTGCACTCGCGATCGATATGGTAGGTGCTGAGGCGGCGCGGCGAAGTGAGAAAGACGATCGAGTTTTCACGCCATACGGGCCGGCCCCAATCGCCACCGATACCCGCCCGTAACTCATCGAGGCATCGATTGAGCAGGAGCCGATATTCGCGATCGAGTTCGAGCGGCCGCAGGATAATCCAGGTGTCGTTGCCGACGATCTGCTCGACGGTCTGGGCCAGACTCGTGGCTGGGTGCGCTGATTCATCCCAGCGCTGATTGAGGTCGGCGACACCCGCATCCGCGTAGACCTGATTGGGTTGCGCCTCGATAAAACGTGCGAGCGCGGCCAGGCGCTCGAGCGTAAAGAGCGCATTGCCCGCGAGGTGGTGATGCACAGCGAAGGGCTCGCGGTCGAAGCAATCGCGGAAAATTCGCGGATCGAATTCCAGGCAGCGCGCCGCGGCGCCCGCCGCTTGGTTCGCGGCCGTCGTATCCTGTCTGAGTTTTGAGAGCCACTCGGCCGCGTCAGGCATAAGTAGAAGATATTTTTGCAAATTGGCGCTGGAATGTAACCATCTTCAGCGCCCTCGCACTTGGCCACACGGACCCTTTTACCGATCTGGGCTTATGCTAAGGTTGGGAGCCGAAAATCACTCCATCCAGCCGAGGTGACGTATGGGACCGCTGACAGGTTACAAGGTGATCGAGCTCGCCGGCATCGGACCCGCGCCGATGTGCGCGATGCTGCTGTCGGACCTCGGCGCCGACGTTCTGCGAATCGATCGTTTGGCCGACGCGGGCCTCGGCATCAGCCTGCCCACGAAGTTCAGCGTGCTTAATCGCGGGCGGCGGTCGGTCGCGCTCGATCTGAAACGGCCGGAAGCAACAGCAGCGATTTTGCGGTTGATCGAGCAGGCTGACGCCCTTATCGAGGGGTTTCGTCCGGGCGTGATGGAGCGGCTGGGCCTGGGTCCCGACCTCTGCCTCGCGCGCAATCCGCGTCTGGTCTTTGGGCGGATGACCGGCTGGGGCCAGGACGGTCCGCTGGCCGCGGCGGCGGGCCACGATATCAACTACATCGCGCTCTCAGGAGCGCTGAACACGATCGGGCGGCGCGGTCAGGCGCCGGTGCCGCCGCTTAACCTCGTGGGAGACTTTGGCGGCGGCGCGCTTTACCTGGCTTTCGGCGTGGTGGCCGGACTGCTCGAGGCGCAAAAATCCGGCAAGGGGCAGGTGATCGACGCGGCGATGGTTGACGGTGCGGCGTCGCTGATGTCGGCGATCTATGGGATGCACGGGTCGGGCTTCTGGACCGATGAGCGCGGCGCCAATGTGCTCGACACCGGCTCGCATTATTACGACGTTTACGAAACCAGTGACGGCAAATACGTTTCGATCGGATCGATCGAAGTGAAATTTTATGACGAGCTGCTGCGGCTTTCCGGCTTGAAGAAAGAAGAGTTGGCGCCGCAAAACGAGCGTAAGTCGTGGCCGAAAATGAAGGAGCGGGTCGCCGCGCTGTTCCGCACCAAGACGCGCGACGAGTGGTGCAAAATCATGGAGGGGAGCGACATCTGCTTCGCGCCAGTGCTGAGCATGGCTGAGGCGCCGCAGCATCCGCATAATCGCGAGCGCGGGACCTTCGTCGAGCCCGACGGGGTCGTGCAACCGGCGCCGGCGCCGCGCTTCAGCCGAACGCCAGGCGCGATCCAGCGTCCGCCGGCGCGCGCCGGGGAGCATACCGAGGAGGCGCTGCGCGATTGGGGTTTCAGTGCGAGCGATCTCGCAGCGCTACGGACGTGCGGGGCGATCGCCGCGGGGTGAGCAGGCCGCACGGTCGATTAGAGTCGGCGGGTTCGCGGGAGTTTAGACGATGGGCGATCGTTTGCGACCGGTCAGTCTCGCGGAGGCCTCACCTGAGGTCCGTGAAATCTACCGTCAATTCTTTGGCGAACGCGATCCGGTAGCCGAGCCCGGCACGGCGACCGGCACGCCCGGCGACTATTGGACCACCTATGCGCTGGTCCCGGACATTCTGAAAATGTCGCACGCCTCATTGTTCGCCCTGCTGCAACCGGGACGGGCCTTGAAGCCCGAATATCGGGAACTCGCCATCCTGCGGACGGGGATCGTTGGCGACTCGAAGTTCGAGTACTCGCAGCATCTGAAGGTCGCGCGGATGGTCGGGTTGGCAGAAGACAAGCTCAAGGCGATCAAGGGTTGGGCAACCTCGGACAAATTCGAGCCGGTCGAACGGGCGGTGATGGCGGTGACGGATGAGCTGGTGGGCCGCAACCTGATCGAAGATGCGACCTTCGCCGCGCTGAAACGACATCTGAGCGACGCGCAGATCATGGAGCTCATCTTTGTAATCGCGACGTGGCGGATGCACGGGATGGTCGTGCGCGCACTGCACCTCGAATACGACGGCGGCACAACCGCGCGGATGCAGGAAGTGCCGGGCCCGCCACCCAAGATATAAAACGGTTGCAAAAGAGGAGAGCCAGATGAAACGAATCGAGGCCGTGATCAAGCCTTCAAAGCTCGATGAGGTGAAGGCGAGCATCACCGCGCTGGGGATCACCGGATTGACCGTGTTCGAAGTCAAAGGTTTTGGCCGGCAAAAGGGGCATACGGAGATGTACCGGGGGACGGAATATGTCGTGGACTTCCTGCCTAAGGTACTGATCAGCGTCGTCGTGGTTGAGGAGATGGTCGAGCCGCTGGTAAAGGCGATCGCGGAAAACGCGAGGACGGGCAAGATCGGCGACGGGAAGATTTTTGTCTCGTCGCTGGATGAGGTCGTGCGAATCCGCACTGGCGAG